>CALWKN010000068.1 GCA_944381265.1 uncultured Clostridia bacterium | reverse complement strand
AATCATTGACAGACCGCCGCGCGTGTGATATATTATTCCAAAGACAAATTATATCTCCTCGGTTTCTCGCTGCCCGTTTCGCTCTTCTTTCATGTGCCCCGCAGTCGACCGCAGAGGAGGCGTACCGCATGAAAAAGCCCCACATCGTTGTCATCGTCGTCTTCACCGTCATATTCTTCAGTTGGATCCTTTTCGCCGCGGTGCGTTCCCTCTCGTCCTCTTTCTCCGTTCACAAGAGGATCTCCCAGCAGGAGTGCGCGCAGATCGCGCAAGAACTCGCGCTTCCGCTTTGGCCAAGCGCGTTCCTTGCAGAACGCGTCCCGGAGTATTTGGACGAAACCTCCTACGCCTCCGTTTCCAGCCTGCAAAAGCATCTAAATGCCGAAAAATCCTCTGTTATAGGGTATTTTCTCGATTTTTCCCCGTCTCTTTCCGCCTCTTATTCCGAAGAAGAATATTTTTCTTCCGTATCCGTCAGCGTCATCTCAAGCGCTTCTTCGCCTTCGTCGGAAACACAGCGGGCAGAACGCCCCGCTTCCATACACGATGAGTATACAATTTCACAACATGGATTGCAAGTCCAATACATGGAGGCAGGAGGTGTTCCCGATGGTTTCGGCGCTTTGAACAACCCTTCCCTGATCTATACGTTCTCTTCCGACACATACCGCTGCGACATGACCTTCGCCGTCAACGGTCTGTTGACTGCCAAGGTCCGTTCCGCCGCGACGGAAATCGCCCTCGATTCCTTAAGAGAACTGCAAGATGCAGATGCAGTTTCCTGAAATACCTTCCCAATTTTTCGATTTCCCGCGGCGCCCTTGGGGAACAGCCTTTTCCGTTTCCCAAGGGCGCTGTATTGCGGCGCGGGGAGGGGAAAGCCCGGGCGCGCCGGGCAAAACTTGCCAGAGGCGGGAAAAGCGTGTATAATAGGGGAGAAAATGGATTACCGGATGGGGAGGTGCGCCGGCCGCGGGCCGGCGGAGAGACAATGGCGGAAGAGATACTGAGGATAACCGGCGGGCAGCGGCTGGAGGGCACGGTCACCGTCAACGGCGGCAAGAACGCGGCCCTGGCCATCATCCCGGCGGTGCTGCTGTGCAACGAGCCCTGCACCATCGAGAACCTGCCGCTGGTGCGCGACACCCAGGCCCTGGCGGACATACTCGTGGCCCTGGGCGCGAAGGTGACGCTGAGCGGCTCCTCGATGACCATCGACCCGCGCGGGGTCAAGAGCGCGGTGGTGCCGGAGGAGTACGCCTGCCGCCTGCGCGCCAGCTACTACTTCGTCGGGGCGATGCTGGCCTGCTTCCACCGGGCGGACGTGTCCTATCCCGGCGGCTGCGCCATCGGCAACCGCCCCATCGACCAGCACATCAAGGGCTTTGAGGCGCTGGGGGCGACGGTGAACACGGACCGCGGTGTGATCTCGGCGCGGGCGGAAAACGGTCTTCGCGGCGCGGAGATCTATCTGGACATGCCCTCTGTGGGCGCCACGATCAACATCATGCTGGCGGCGACCAAGGCGCAGGGCAACACCATCATCGTCAACGCCGGCAAGGAGCCGCACATCGTGGATCTGGCCAACTTCCTCAACGCCATGGGCGCCTCGGTCAAGGGCGCGGGCACGGACACCATCCGCATCCGCGGCGGGCGGCCCATGCACGGCTGCACCTACGCCATCATCCCCGACCAGATCGAGACCGGCACGCTGATGATCGCGGCGGCGGCCACGCGCGGGGACGTGCTGATCCGCGGCGCGCTGCCCACGCACATGGAGGCCCTGACCGCCAAGCTCCTGGAGATGGGCGCGCGCGTGGACGAGGGCGTGGGCGAGGACAGCATCCGCGTGCGCTCCGACGGCAACCACCGCCACGTCAACATCAAGACCCTGCCCTATCCCGGCTTCCCCACGGACCTGCAGCAGCCGATGAGCGTGCTGCTCTCCACGGCGCGGGGCACTTCGATCATCAACGAGACGATCTATGAAATGCGCTATAAGCACCTGGAGGAGATCCGGCGCATGGGCGGCGTCTCCCAGATCAAGGACCGCCTGGCCATCATAGAGGGCGTGCCCCGCCTCACCGGCTGCGCGGTGACGGCGACGGACCTGCGCGCGGGCGCGGCGCTGGTGGTGGCGGGCCTGATGGCCGAGGGCGTGACGGACATCTACAACGTGCAGTACATCGACCGGGGCTATGAGCACCTGGAGGAGAAGCTGCGCTCCCTGGGCGCCAGGATCGAGCGCCTGACGGTGGAGGACTAGGGCCATGCAGCTTCGCCCTTACCGCCCGGAGGACTGCGCGGCGCTGCACGCGCTGTTCCACCACACCATCCACACCGTAAACGCGCGCGACTATTCGCCCGAGCAGCTGAGCGCCTGGTCCACGGGCCAGGTGGATCTTGAAGCCTGGGACCGCTCCTTCCGCGCGCACCACACGCTGGTGGCGGCGGAGGGGGAGCGGATCGTCGGCTTTGCCGACATGGATGAGAGCGGCTACCTCGACCGGCTCTTCGTCGCCGCGGAATGCCAGGGCCAGGGAATCGCCACGGCACTGTGCGACGCGCTGGAGGGCGCCTCCTCCGCGCCGCGCTTTACGACCCACGCCTCCATCACGGCGCGCCCCTTCTTTGAAAAGCGGGGCTACCGCGTGGTGCGGGCGCAGGAGGTGGAGCGCCGGGGCGTGCGCCTCCGCAATTTCGTCATGGAAAAGCCAAACGCCTGATTGGGGGCGCGCAGGGATCTTTCCCCTTGCGCGCCCTGTTTTTTCACTCGCGGATCTCCAGCGGCAGGCCGTCGGGGTCGGCGAAGAAGGTCATGCGCTTGCCGGTGAACTCGTCCGTGCGGACCGGCTCACAGGCGACGCCGCGCGCCTTGAGCGCCTCCACGGCCGCGTCCAGGTCCGGCACGCGGAAGGCCAGGTGCCTAAGGCCCCGCGCCTCGGGGTAGCTCGGGCGCACCGGCGCCTCCGGCCGGCTGAAGATCTCCAGCTCGATGTCGCCGCAGCGCAGGTCGAGCTTCCAGTCGCCGCGCTCCGGGCGGTAGTTCTCGCGCACGACGGCAAAGCCCAGCGTCTCGACGTAAAAGGCGCGCGAGCGGGCGTAGTCCGAGACGATGATGGCGACGTGGTCCACGTTTGCAAAGGGCAGGGGCTGCATTTTGTTCTCCTCCAGAAAGGTCGTGCCGCGCAGCGCGCCGACGCGGAAGAATCCGGCGGACAGGGCGCTGAGCGCGGAGGGCAGGTTGCGGCTGTCGCACAGGTAGAGCAGGGGCGCGTGGGCGTCGCGCCGCAGCGCGAGCAGGCAGGCGCGGGCAAAGCCGCGGCCGCGCCAGGCGGGGGCCGTTTCCACGGTGACAAAGCGCACGCCCAGGGCGTCCGGCTCCCCGGCCACCGCCCAGGCCACCACCTGTCCCTCCGCCGCGACCCCGCGCCTTAGGCCCTGCGGCATGCGCACCGCGCCCAGCACGCGGGCCCCGGGGGGAATGGGCGCGGCAAGTTCCGCGCCGGGCGACAGGGGCGCGCCCGGGTCCGCGCCGAAGGCCAGCGCCTGCGGCGGCAGGCTTTGCTGTCCCTGCAGCAGGAGACGGACGGCCTTTTGCTGAATCATATCCATCACATCCATTTCACGAAGGGGAGAAAGGGGGCGGCGGACGTTGGAAAAAGCGGCGGCGCGTGCCTCGGTGCACGCGGTGGTGGAGTACGCGCTGCGGGCCGGGGACCTCGTGCCCGGCGCCTCGGCCGAGCGCCTGCTGGAGGGCGTGCGCGGGCACCGGATGCTGCAGAGCGCGCCGGAGCCGGGCGTGGAAAACGAGGTCCCCGTGCGGGCGGCGATCGCGGGAGAGCTCGTGGAGCTGACGGTCTTTGGCCGCATCGACCGGCTGCACGAAGGCCGCCGCGTGGAGGAGATCAAGACCACGCTGGGCGACGCGCCGGGGGAGCCCGTGCCCGTGCACCGGGCGCAGGCGGAGTGCTACGCGCACATGGTCTGCCAGGCGCAGGACCTGCCGGGGATCGAGGTGTGCGTGACCTACGTCAGCCTGGCGGACGGCGTCCTCACGCGCTTTGTGCAAACGCGCACGCGGGAGGAACTGGCGGCGGCCTTTGCCTCTTACGCCCGGCCCTACCTTGAGCACCTGGAGGCGCAGGCGCGGCACCGGGCGGCGCTTGGGCAGGAGATGCGGGCGCTCGCCTTCCCCTTCCCGCGCTACCGCGCCGGACAGCGCGAACTGGCGCGGGAGATCTACCTGGGCATCCGCGACCGGCGCCAGGTCCTGGCGCAGGCGCCCACCGGCACGGGCAAGACGATGGCAACGCTGTTCCCGGCGCTCAAGGGCATGGGCGAGGGGCTGGTGGAGACGGTCTTCTACCTCACGGCGCGCACCACGACGCGGCAGGCGGCGGTGGACGCGCTGCGCCGCCTGCCGCCGGGGCATTTGCGGGCGGTGGTGCTCTACGCGCGGGAGGCGCTCTGCCCCCAGGCGGCGCAGACGGGCGAAATGCCGGACTGCGCGCCGGAAATCTGCCCGCGCGCCCGCGGCTACTACGACCGCCTGCCACAGGCCCTGCGCGCAGCGCAGGACCTGCGCGGGCCGCTGGAGCGGGAGGGGCTGCTGCGCCTGGCGGAGGAATACAGTCTCTGCCCCTTTGAGCTGGCGCTGGACATCGCGCTGGACGCGGACGTGATCATCGCCGACTACAACTACCTCTTCGACCCGCGCGTGCGGCTGCAGCGCTTTGCCACCGGCAGCTGGCGCGGGCGCGTGCTGCTCCTGGACGAGGCGCACAACCTGCCGGACCGCGGGCGGGAGATGTACTCCGCGCGCCTCTCTTCGCAGGAGATCGCCGCCGTCTGCGCTCTGATCCCGGGGCCGATGCGGCGCGGGCCGCTGCACCGGGCGCTGCGCCGCCTGCAAAAGGCGCTGAAAGACGCCTTGAACGCGGGCGATGTGCCGCGCAGCGCGCCCTGCCCGCCGCCGGAGACGCTGCTCTCTTCCTGTGAGGAAGCGCTCAGCGCCTTTGCCCAGGACCCGGCGGCCCAGGGCGCGGCGGCGGGGCGGCTGCGTCTGGCGCTCACTTCCTTCCTCTGGCAGGCGGCGCACGTCACGGAAGACCACGTGCTGCTCTTTTCCGCGGAGGGGCGCGACAAAGTCCTTACGCTCTTTTGCGCGGATGCCTCCGGGGAAATGCGCAAGGTGCTGCGCCGGGCGCGCTGCGCGGTGCTCTTCTCGGCGACGCTGACGCCGCTGCCCTTTTACCGGGCGCTGTGCGGCGCGGCGGAGGACAGCGCCTGCGTGACGCTGCGCTCCCCTTTTCCCCGGGAAAATCTGCTGGTGCTGCACCTGCCCGTCAACACGCGCTACCGCGCGCGGGAGCGCACGCTGCCGCAGGTCGCCGCGGCCATCGCTTCGCTCGTGCTCTCGCGAAAAAACGGGAACTTCATCGCCTTCTTCCCCTCGCACGCCTACCTGCGCGCGGCGTTTCCCCTGCTTGCCGCGCTTTTGCAGGGGCAGGCGGAGGTGCTTATGCAGGAGGCAGAGATGGACGAGGGCGCGCGCCAGGCGTTCCTTGCGCGCTTTTCCCCGGAGCCGCAGGGGCGGCTGCTGGGGCTGTGCGCCATGGGCGGGATCTTCGCCGAGGGTGTGGACCTCGTATCGGAGCGCCTGTGCGGCGCGGCGGTGGTGGGCACGGGCCTGCCCCAGGTGGGGCTGGAGCGCGAGACGCTGCGCGCCCGCTACGAGGCGGTCTACGGCGCGGGCTACGACTTTTCCTACCTGTACCCGGGGATCGGGCGGGTGCTGCAGGCGGCGGGGCGGGTCATCCGCTCCGAGACGGACCGCGGCGCGCTGCTGCTGCTGGACGACCGCTACGGCGCGGCGCAGACGCGCGCGCTGCTGCCGCCGGAGTGGGACATCCGCCGGGTGCGCGCGCCGGAGGAGATCCGCGCCCTGTGCGCCGCCTTCTTTGGCGAAATGTAGCGCTATTCCACCAGCAGCCCGGCTTCTGCCAGGTCTGTAAGTATCCGGCGCATGGCGGCGGCGCTTGGCGCCTCGATGGTGTGCAGGTGCACGCCGCCCGTGAGCAAAGAGAGGGGCGAAATGTCGTCCTGCTCAAAGTTTGCCATGAAGCGGTCCACGCCGGCGCGCGTGCGCAGGTGCAGCGGCGCGCTGATCTCGCCGTAGACCGGGTGTTCGATGGAGACATCCACCACCGTGCCGCCGCGGGAGACGACGATCTCCAGCTCCCGGCGCATGCCGGCCACGTCGCCGTGGCGGGCGGCGATGACCCGGCGCGCGCCGGTCGAGGCGCCGGCGGGGATGAGATAGCCCTCGGGCGTGGCGAATATCGTCTGTCCGCCGCTGCGCAGAAGGGCGATGTCCTGCACGATGACCTGGCGGCTCACGCCCATGCGGGCGGCGAGCTCGCCGCCGGTGATGGGCAGCGTCTCGTTGCGCAGGAGCTGGAGTATCGCGCCGCGTCTTTCCTTTGCATCCATGATGATCGACCTTTCCTCAGTCCCGCTTCTGGCGGTTGGCGATGGAGAGCAGGCGCAGGAGCTGCGCCACGGCGGCAAAGGCGGACGCCACATAGGTCGAGGCCGCGGCGGTGAGGACTTTGCGCGCCTTGCCCGCTTCGTCCGGCGCGAGCAGCCCGGTGCGCTGCAGCGCCTGCATGGCGCGGCTGGAGGCGTTGAGCTCCACGGGCAGCGTGATCAGCTGGAAGGCCACGGCAAAGGCGTAGAAGATCACGCCCACCATGGCAAGCACATAGGAGTTGAGAAACAGGCCGATCAGAAGCAGCGGCATGGAGGCGGCGGAGCCGAAGTTGACCAGGGGCACGATGGAGTTGCGTATGGCCAGCGGCGCGTAGCCCTGCGCGTGCTGTATGGCGTGCCCGGCTTCGTGCGCGGCGATGCCAAGGGCGGCGATGGAGGAAGAGCCGTAGACCCCGCTGGACAGGCGCAGGGCCTTGGCCCTGGGGTCGTAGTGGTCGGAGAGCCCGCCGCCGCGGCTAAAGCCGATGGAGACGTCGTAGACGCCGGCCTCCTGCAGGATGTAGCGGGCGGCTTCGTCCGCGGTGACGCCGGAGCGCGCGGCGACGGAGGCGTACTTGCGGTACGTGCCCTGCACGGCGGCCTGCGCGGCCATGCCCAGCACCGCGGCAAGGAGGATCAGCCAGATGTAGTCCCAGGAACCATAGTAGAAAAACGGCAAGAAACTTGCACCTCCCTTATTCTTCAGTCCCTTACCATTATATAGAACACTGCGCCGGACGTAAAGACAGGAGGACCTTTTTCCATGGAAAGAGCGCTCAAAGTTCGCTTCCTCGAGCCGGGCAACCGGCCCTACCGCCCTTCGCCCCTGAACTTCTTCGTCTACGACCGCACCATACGCACGCCGGGCACGGGGCTGATCACGCTGGCCACCATCGCAAGGAACTCCGGCGCGGACGCGCGGGTCTACAGCGAGTCCATCTCCCGCATCGTCTGGGAGGACGTGCTGGACGCGGACGTGATCTGCATCGGCGTCTTCACCTTCAACGCCGAGCGCGGGTACGAGCTGGCCGCTTACGTGCGCGCGCATTCCCGGGCGCTGGTGGTCTTGGGCGGCCTGCACGCCTCGCTCAGTCCGCAGGAGGCGGCGCAGTACGCGGACTTCGTGCTCCTGGGCGAAGGGGACGAGTCGATCCTGGACCTGCTTGCGGCGGTGCGCGCGCGCCGGCGGCCGGACTTTCCCGGCCTTGCCTGGCTGGACGAAAGCGGCGCCTTCCAGACCACGGGCCCGCGCTGCCCGCCCCTTGACATCTCCACCATCCCGGACCGCTCCCTGGTCTACCGCTACCGGGAGATGGCCGGCCACAACACGATCTGGCCGCAGGTACACGCCTCGCGCGGCTGTCCGCACAACTGCGACTACTGCGCGGTGGTGCGGCACTTCGGCCACCGGGTGCGCACGCGCCCGCCGGAGAATGTGGTGGAGGACATCCGCCAGGCGCTGGCCTTCCACGAGCGCCCGGGGCGGCTGCTGCGCGTGCTGTGGCTGACGGACGACAACTTCTTTGCCGACCGCGCCTGGGCGGTCTCCGTGCTGCGCGCCATCATCGACAGCGGCATCCGCTGCGCCTTCACCGTGCAGGCGCGCTTTGAGGTGGGGTTTGACGACGAGATGCTGGAGCTACTCTCTCGGGCCGGCTTTACGGAGCTGGCCATGGGCGTGGAGTTCCTGGAGGACGAGTCCTTCGCCCGCTACCACAAGCAGAGCACGCGCGGCAAGATCGTGGAATCCATCCGCAACATCCGCCGCCACGGGCTGCAGGTGCGCGGTCTGTTCATACTGGGCGCGGACGACCAGGAGAAGGGCGTGGGGAAGAAGCTGGCGGCCTTTGCGGCGGAGCAGGACCTGTGCGGCGCGCTGATCCAGGCGATGTACTTTGTGCCCGGCACGCCCGTGTACGAGGCGAACAAGGACCGGCTGCTGCGCGGCGGGGACTGGTCCCGCTGCACGGGCAAGGCGGTGCACTTTCCGCAGAAGATGACGCCGGCGCAGCTGCAGCGCGAGGTGATCGAGGCCAGCGCCGGGGTCTACTCCTTCCGCCGCCTGCTGCACGCGCTGCGCACGCGGCCCTGGACCTACAAGCTCTTGTTCCTGGGCGAGTGCCTGTGGCAGGCGAGCGTGCGGGCGGACCTGCGCGCGGAACTGCCGGAGCTGACATCGCTCACGCCCCCGGCGGGGGAAACGGAGTAGAATTTTCACAAAAGGCGTGGTATACTAGGGAAAACCTGATGCTTTGGGAGGAGAAAGACCCATGGACAAGACGACGATCCGCGCGCTCTACCGGCAGACCCCTGCCGACGGCAGCGCTGTGACGGTATACGGCTGGGTGCGCACCGTGCGCGACAGCAAGACGTTCGGCTTCATAGAGCTTAACGACGGCACGTTCTTTAAGAACCTGCAGGTGGTGCTGGTGGACGGCCGCCTGCCGAACTTCAAGGAGGCGGTCAAGCTCAACGTCGGCACGGCGATCTGCGTGCGCGGCGTGCTGGAGCTCACCCCGGGCAACAAGCAGCCCTTTGAGATCAAGGCGGACGAGCTCACGGTGGAGGGCGCCTGCCCGCCGGACTACCCGCTGCAGAAGAAGCGCCACTCGCCGGAGTTCCTGCGCACCATCGCCCACCTGCGCCCGCGCACGAACCTCTACTCCGCGGTGTTCCGCATCCGCTCCCTGGCGGCGCACGCCATCCACTGCTACTTCCAGGAGCGCGACTTCGTCTACACGCACACGCCTTTGATCACCGCCAGCGACTGCGAGGGCGCGGGCGAGATGTTCCGCGTCACCACGTTGGACCCCGCCGACCCGCCGCGCCTTCCGGACGGCAGCGTGGACTTTAACCAGGACTTCTTCGGCAAGCCCGCCAACCTCACCGTCTCCGGCCAGCTCAACGGCGAGTGCTTCGCCATGGCCTTCCGCAACATCTACACCTTCGGCCCGACCTTCCGCGCCGAGAACAGCAACACCCCGCGCCACGCCGCCGAGTTCTGGATGGTGGAGCCGGAGATCGCCTTTGCCGATCTGCGCGACGACATGGCCCTTGCCGAGGGCATGGTCAAGTACATCATCAACTACGTGCTGGAAAAGGCGCCCGAGGAGATCGACTTCCTCAACAGCTTCGTGGACAAGGGGTTACGGGCGCGCCTTACGCACGTTGCCACCTCCGACTTTGCCCACGTCACCTACACCGAGGCCATCAAGATCCTGGAAAAGAACAACGACGCCTTCGACTTTAAGGCCTACTGGGGCTGCGATCTGCAGACCGAGCACGAGCGCTACCTGTCGGAGAAGACCTTCGGCCGCCCGGTGTTCGTCACCGACTACCCCAAGGAGATCAAGGCCTTCTACATGCGCCTCAACGACGACGGCAAGACCGTGGCGGCGATGGACATGCTGGCCCCCGGCATCGGCGAGCTCATCGGCGGCTCGCAGCGCGAGGAGCGCTACGACGTGCTCGTCTCCCGCATGGAGGAGCTGGGCCTGAAGAAAGAGGACTACTGGTGGTACCTCGACCTGCGCCGCTACGGCGGCGTCAAGCACGCCGGCTTTGGCATCGGCTTTGAGCGCCTCATCATGTACCTTACGGGCGTGAGCAACATACGCGACGTGCTCCCCTTCCCGCGCACCGCCCGCAGCGCCGACTTTTAACAAAGCCTTCCGGGCGGCCTTCCCCCGGCCCCGCCGCAAGCCCCGCGGCGGGGCCGTTTTTCTGCCGCGCTCCCGCCCGGAATCAATATAATTCTATAAATAAAGTCCGACGGAATACACCGCTCCCGCCTCCCGTTCCGCTTCGCGGTACGGAAGAGCCATCTTAATGCCATCTTTATACGTATGTCGTAAATATTAACAGACTGTTTATTCCGGGGGTGCTATAATGAGTATCGGAATGGCCCATAAAAAACAGAAATGGAGAGAGCGAACGTGGACTTCTTATTCGGAAACCTGCTGGACCTCACCTGGCAGCACGTGGTCATGTGGTGCATCGGCGGCCTGCTGATCTACCTGGCCATCGCCAAGGACATGGAGCCGACGCTTCTTTTGCCCATCGGCTTTGGCACGCTGCTGGTCAACATCCCCAACGTCGATCTGATCCAGGAGAGCGGCGCGCTGATGACGCTGTTCAACGCGGGCATCGCCAACGAACTGTTCCCGCTGATCCTGTTCATCGGCATCGGCGCGATGATCGACTTTGGCCCCCTGCTGTCCAACCCGAAGCTGATGTTCTTCGGGGCGGCGGCGCAGTTTGGCATCTTCTTTACGCTGTGCATGGCGTCGATGTTCTTTGACATCAACGACGCGGCTTCCATCGCGGTCATCGGCGCTGCGGACGGCCCGACCTCCATCGTCGTTGCGCAGGCGCTGGGCTCGAAGTACCTGGGCGCCATCATGGTGGCGGCCTACTCCTACATGGCGCTGGTGCCGATCATCCAGCCGCCGATCATCCGCCTGCTGACCACGCGCAAGGAGCGGCTCATCCGCATGCCCTACGAGCAGAAGAACGTCTCCCGCGCAACGCGCATCCTCTTCCCCATCTGCATCACGGTGATCGCCTCTCTGGTGGCGCCGTCTGCGGCCAGCCTCATCGGCTTCCTGATGTTCGGCAACCTGATCCGCGAGTGCGGCGTGCTCAACTCCCTGTCTGAGACCGCGCAGAAGGTGCTGGCCAACCTGGTCACGATCTTCCTCGGCCTTACCATCGCCTCGCGCATGCAGGCGGCGGAGTTCCTCGCCCCGGACACGCTTTTGATCCTGCTCCTGGGCCTTGTGGCCTTCATCTTCGACACCGCGGGCGGCGTGCTCTTTGCAAAGCTGGTCAACATCTTCCTGCCCAGGGACAAGAAGATCAACCCCATGATCGGCGCGGCGGGCATCTCGGCCTTCCCGATGTCCGGGCGCATCGTGCACAAAATGGGCCTGAAGGAAGACCCGCAGAACTTCCTGCTGATGCACTCCATCGGCGTCAACGTCTCCGGCCAGATCGCCTCCGTCATCGCGGGCGGCCTGATCCTGACCTTCTTCGGCTAAAGGGAGGGAGAACGACATGCAGTTTAACCCGATCAATTTCCTCGTCAACCTGCGCTACATGGGCCTTGGGCTGCTGGGCATCTTCGTTGTGATCGGCATCATCATCGCCGTGACGCTGATCCTGGGCAGGGTCACCGCCCGCAGCGCGGACAAGCAGGCCTAAAGACAGAAAACCAGGCGTGAGCTTTGGGCGGCGCGCCCTGCCGCCCTTCTCAATACAAAATCCACCAAAATGGGGGGAGTTTCACAATGACCACGATGTACCTGATCTCGTTCTTTGCCGTGGTCATCGCGCTGGCCTTCGCGGCCTACCTCGCGATGTGGGTCAAACGGCAAAACCTGGGCAACGCGCGGATCGAAGAAGTCGGCAAGCTCATCCGCGACGGCGCGAACACCTTCATGCGCCGGGAGTACAAGCTGCTGGCCTGCTTTGCGGGCGTCGTAGCGGTGCTCATACTGCTCTTCCTGCCCAAGCCCTTCTGGGTCGAGGGCGCGAATTTCCTGGACAACGTCAAGATGGTCATCGCCTACGTGGCGGGCACGGTGATGTCGGCCATCACCGGCAAGCTCGGCGTCTACGTTGCGACGCTGGCCAACACCCGCGCGGCGCGCGCGGCCTCTGAGGGCATCAAGCCCGCGTTCCTGGTCGGCTTCCGCGGCGGCGCGGTCATGGGCCTTGGCGTTGTGAGCATGTGCCTGCTGGGCGTCATGCTGGTGCTGATGCTCACCGGCGACACCACGGCGCTGCTGGGCTTCTCCTTTGGCGCCAGCTCCCTTGCGCTGTTTGCCAAGGCGGGCGGCGGCATCTTCACCAAGACCGCGGACGTCAGCGCGGACCTGACCGGCAAGGTGGAGCTGGGCATCCCCGAGGATGATCCCCGCAACCCCGCCGTCATCGCGGACAACGTCGGCGACAACGTCGGCGACGTGGCCGGCATGGGCGCGGACCTGTTCGACTCCAACGTGGCGGCCATGGCGGCGGCGCTGGTGCTGGCCTTCTCTCTGGACGGCGGACTTGGCGTGTGCGCGCAGATGGTGTTCTGCTACGCGGCGCTTGGCCTTCTGGCCTCGGCCCTTGGCATCGCCTTTGCCCGCATCGGCAAGAACGGCAA
>CALWKN010000067.1 GCA_944381265.1 uncultured Clostridia bacterium | reverse complement strand
GTGGGCTCGTCGGCCAATATGATCGCCGGGTCGTTTGCCATGGCGCGGGCGATGGCCACGCGCTGCTTCTGCCCGCCGGAGAGCTCGTTGGGCAGGTGGTCCATGCGGTCGCCCATCTCCACCATCTGCAGCAGCGCCTTGGCGCGGCGGGTGCGCTCCCCGGCGGGCACGCCGGCGTAGAGCATGGGCAGTTCCACGTTCTTCAGCGCCGAGGTGCGCGGGATGAGGTTGAAGGTCTGGAAGACGAAGCCGATCTTGCGGTTGCGGATCCGGGAGAGCTCGTCGTCCCGGGCCTGGTCCACGCGCACGCCGTCCAGCTCGTACACGCCTTCGGTTGGGCGGTCCAGCGCGCCGATGATGTTCATCAGCGTGCTCTTGCCGGAGCCGGACTCGCCCACGATGGACAGGAACTCGCCCTCCCGAACGTCCAGGGAGATGCCGTTTAGGATCTGCAGCTCGTTGGGCGTGCCGATGTAAAAGCGCTTGACGATGTCGCGCATGCGGATGATGGTCCTTGCGGCAGTCTCCTGCCGGAACTGTACTGCTTCCATCTGCCTCACCCGATGGTCACCTGCCATTGCCCGGCCGGCGCCTGCGCCGGCGCGGCGTCCGCGCCGTCCAGGTTCGGCAGCACCGTGCCCTCCGGCAGGGCCTCCGGGTCGTCCAGTATGCGGTCGCCCTCGCTGAGCGCATCGCTTACGATCTCCACGGCAAAGTCGCTCTCCACGCCCGTTTCCACCGGCACGCGCTCGATCACGAACGTGCCGTCCTCCTGCGGCCGGGCCACGGAGACGAAGGGGCTGCCGTCCTGGGCGTAGCCCAGGGCGCTGTAGAGCACGGAGAGCACGCCCTCGGTGCGCTCCAGTACGATGTTGGCGCGGCCGCTCATGCCCACGCGCAGGCCCTCCTGCCCCGGCTCCAGGGCCAGCGTCACGGCGAACTCGGCGTTGGAGGAGGCCACGGTGTTGCCGTAGGCGTCCTTGTCGGCGGTGACGGCGATGTCCTTGACCGTGCCGATAAAGACGGCGTCGCCGGTGGCGTCGGTCTTGATCTCGCAGGGCATGCCCACGGCCAAAGACCCCACGTCGTACTCGCGCACGGAGGTGACGATCTCCAGGTTGTTTAAGTCCTCTATGACAAAGAGCAAAGAGCCTGCGGCGGCGTTCTCCCCTTCCTCGGCGTAGACGGCGGTGACGGTGCCGGCCACGGGCGCGGTGACGGTGCACTTGTCGATGTTCTCCTGCGCGTCGGCAAGGCTCATCTCGTTTAGCGTCTGGTCGGCGTTGATGCGGGCGCTGCTGACGCCGTTCTCATAGCCGTGCAGCGCCAGCTCGCTCTGCTGCCGCGCCTCGTCCAGGGCGACCTTGGCGTCGTCGACGTTCTCCTGCGCCTCGGTCACGGCGTCGCGGTAGTCGTCCAGCAGGCTCTCGACCTGGGTGTCCTTGCTCTCGTAGATCTCGCGCGCCGCGTCAAAGGCGGCCTTGGCGTTGTCCGTCTGCGCCTGCGCGGCCTCGTAGTCGGCGCGGGCGGCGTTGTAGGCCTGCTGGAGCTCCTCCTGGTTTTCCTCCGTAGCGCCCTCCAAATCGCGCTCCGCATCGCGCATGGCGAGGAAGAGGTCGTTGGAGACCTTCTTGGCGGAGGTGTAGGCGTACTGGGCCTGGGTGTACTCGGCGTCCACCTGCAGCGTGAGCTCGAGCTTGCCGGCGTTGTAGTCCTCCAGGGCGTCGTTGTACTGCTCCTGAGCCGTCTCCAGCGCGTCCTGCATGGCCTCCAGGTTCTGCTCGGCGGCGCGGACGGACTGCTCGCTGGTGATCAGGCCCGTGTTGTAGTTGTTCTTGGCGTTGTCCAGGGCGATGCGGGCGCTCTCCTCGCTCTGCTCGGCCTGCAGGCGGGTGCGCTCGTAGTCCTCCTCCAGGTCCTCGCTGTCAAAGACGCAGAGCACGTCGCCGGCCTGGACGGTGTCGCCGGGCTCGACGTTGACCTGCAGCGCCTTGCCGGCGCCGGCGGCTTCCTGGTAGACCTTCTTGACGCTGGCGCTCTCGATGGTGCCGGAGACGCTGAGCGTGTTCTCGATGTCGCTGCGCTCCAGCGGGGTATAGCTCAGAAGGCTCGTGGAGAGCGCCGCCAGGGCGTTCTGCCCGGCGCGCACCAGGGCAAAGGCGGCGCCCGCTATGAGCACGACGACCACGCCCACGATGATCAGGACTTTGGTGCTTTTTTTCATTTTTGCCATAAACGATTCGTCTCTCCTCCGCAAAGATGTCACTTCTGTGAGTATAGCGTGAACATATGGAGAATGTATGAACGGGCTCGTGAAAAACCGGCACCGCTTTTGTTAATCTTGTGTAAGTCTTTTCTCCCGTCCGCGCCAAAGAGAGTATACGGCATCGCGCGCGGTTTGTCCCGCGGTTTTGTCTCAAAACCGCGTTTCCGCGTCCAAAAGCCGCGCCCGGGGCGCTCAACCTCGCGCAGACGCCGGATTTCCCGGGACGGCCCTCTTTTGCGCAAAAAAGGGGCGGGGCGATCGCTCGCCCCGCCCATGGAGCGTGTCGACAAAGTCGACACGCTTCGAAAAAATGCAAGTTTGCATTTTTTCGAGTGACATCCGCCTGCGCCCCGTGCCGCCTGCGGCGGCCCGGGGTTCCGGGCCTACCAAGCCTTCGGCTTGTACGGCCCTCCAGGTCCGCTAACGCGGACCCTCCGGAAGCGCCGCGCGCTTCGCGCAGGGCGCCGGATACCGGAAGCGATTCCTACGGAACCGTTCCTCCGCCTGCGCCCCGTACCGCCTACGGCGGTCCGGGGTTCCGGGCCTACCAAGCCTTCAGCTTGTACGGCCCTCCAGGTCCGCTAACGCGGACCCTCCGGAAGCGTACACGCCGCCGCTGCGGATTGAAAATGAGGGCGCAGCCGCCCCTCCCTGCATGCCCGCCATCCCCGCGGATCCGCCACCGCTTGATCCACGCTCTGAGGGTTTTCTTCTCCATTTCCTATAAGAAAGGTAGGTTTTCCGACATGAGGATCCTTCCGCCCTTTTTTCTGATGCTGACGCTGCTGGTCACCGCCTGCACCGCCAAGGATGTGGACGCGGCCCTCTCCTTCACCGA
>CALWKN010000066.1 GCA_944381265.1 uncultured Clostridia bacterium | reverse complement strand
GACTGCTGCGCCGTGGCCGAGGATCCCTGCATGCGGGACATAGGCATATTGGCCTCGCTCGACCCGGTGGCCATCGACCAGGCCTGCATCGACCTCGTTCAGGCCGCGGACGACCCGGGCAAGGCGCACTTTCTGGAGCGCGTCCACAGCCGCAACGGCCTGCACACCATCGAGGCGGCGGAGGCGCTGGGCATGGGCACGCGCGCGTACGAGCGGATCGATCTGTAGGAGAAAGGGAGGGAAACGCACATGGGAAAGGCGCTTGTGACCTATTTTTCCGCCAGCGGCGTCACCGCGGCGGCGGCGCGGGCCATCGCCGCGGCGCTGGGGGCGGACCTGTGGGAGATCCGGCCGCAGCAGCCCTACACGGCGGCGGACCTGGACTGGCGAAACAAACAGAGCCGCTCCTCCTTGGAGATGACGGACCCGGCGGCGCGGCCGGCGATCTGCGGCCCGCTGCCGCCTCTGTCCGAATACGCGGCGGTGTTTGTCGGCTTCCCCATCTGGTGGGGCGTGGAGCCGCGCGCGGTGGATGCCTTTTTGGAACAGGCGGACCTCGCCGGCAAGGCGCTCGTCCCCTTTGCCACCTCCGGCGGCAGCGGCATCGCCGCGGCGGAGCGCAGCCTGCGCCAGCACCTGCCGGGCGGGGACTGGCGGCGCGGACGCATCGTCACGAAAGAAAACGCCGCGGACTTTGCCCGCGGCGCGCTCTGAAGGCAGGGGAGAGGGGAGCGGGGCCGCTGCTCCCCTGAGCGTGTCGACGTGCGTCGACACGCTTCGAAAAATGCAAGTTTGCATTTTCTCCCTTCGCCCCGTGCCGCTGACGCGGCCCGGGGTTCCGGGCCTAGCAAGCCTTGCGGCTTGTACGGCCCTCCAGGTCCGCTAACGCGGACCCTCCGGAAGCGTACACGCCGCCGCTGCGGATTGAAGATGAAGGGCAAGGGTGAGCGAAGCGAACCTGGAGGCCGAGGATGCCGTGGACGCCCCACAGGGGCCCGTTAGGGAGCACCGCAGGCCGGAACCCCCGTGCAGCATACGCTGCCCGGGGGCGCAGTCGCCCCTTCATGCATCCCCAAGAGAGCGATCCTACTTTTTCGACAGTCTGAGGGGAGCGGGGCCGCCGCTCCGCTTCCCTTTTTCTATAAAATAAAAAAGAAAGGAAGGAGGGATCGCCATGCCCAAGGGCCCGGGGGCGCAGGCGCGCTGCGAGGAGATCGTGGACGCCTGCGCCGCGCTGTATGAGACGATGGGCTTTGCCGACATCACGCTGCGGGACATCGGGGCGCGGACGTCGTTTACCCGCACGGCCATCTACAACTACTTTCACACCAAGGAGGAGATCTTCCTGGCGCTGCTGCAGCGGGAGTACGAGGCCTGGATCGCGGACCTGCGGGCGCTGCGGGAAGAGGCGCCGGGCACGGCGGAGGAGTTTGCCGCGGCCCTGGCCCGCACGCTGGAAAAGCGCGCGCTGCTGCTCAAGCTGCAGGCGATGAACCTCTACGACATCGAGGGCAACAGCCGCGAGGAGAACCTCACGGCCTTCAAGCGCGTGTACGCCCGGGCGCTCCGGGCGGTGGAGGAGAGCCTGCGCGCCGCCTTTCCGAAGCTGGCGCCGGAGGAAGCGCAGGCCTTTCTCTACGCCTTTTTCCCCTTCCTCTTTGGCATCTACCCCTACGCCGCGCCCACGGAAAAGCAGCGGCGGGCCATGGAAGCGGCCGGGCTCGTGCCGCCGGCGCTCACCATCTACACGCTGGCGCGCGATTTTGCCGCGCACTTCCTGCGCGCCTGTCTGCAGCCCAAAGCAAAATAGGGCGTAGTCGGCGCGGTGGGGCAGGGCCTCCGCTACAACGCGGCGAGCCCGCAGGGCGAGCGCGTTGTCGCGGGGGCCCTGTGGGAAAAGGGGGAGGGCGAAGCGCCGGCAAGGCGCGCAGCCCTCCCCCTTTTCCCACGGCGTCGAGGGCCCTTGGGGTGGGGCGAGGCCCCGCAGGGTGGGCGTCAGATCTCGGAGCAGGAGTCGCGTATGATAAGCGAGGGGGCGAAGACCTGGTGGTAGGGGGCCAGGGCGGGGTTGTGGACGATCTTGAGCAGGGCCTCGGCAGCCTGCGCGGCCAGAGCGGCCTTGGGGTGGACGATGGTGGTCAGGCGCGGCCGCACGGCCGAAGAGAGGGCGATGTCGTCGCAGCCGACGACGGAGATGCGCGAGGGCACCGCAAGGCCCCGCGCCTGCAGCGCCTCCACCGCGCGCACGGCCACTTCGTCGCTGTAGCAGAACAGGCCGGTGATCTCCGGGTTCTCGCGCAGCATCCGCTGCAGCTGCGCGCCCAGGTTCGGCTCCTCCCGCTCGATCACCGGGGCGACGTAGTTGTGCTGCAGCAGGTAGTCCTCAAAGCCCAGCGCCCGCAAAAAGGCGTCGTGGCGGCTGTCGTCGCCGAGCATGGCCAAATACTGGTGCCCGCACTCGGCAAAGTGCCGCGCGGCCAGGCGCCCGGCCTCCTTTTCGTCGAAGGCGGCAAAGGAGCAGTCCGCCCCGTCCAGCGCCCGGTCCAGCAGCATCACGGGCAGGTTCCGCTCCCGCAGGCCCCGCAGGGCCGCAAGCAGCGCCATCTCCGGCGCGCCCTCGCGCAGCCCGGGGCGCAGGATCACGCCCGAGGACCCGGTCTGCGCGATCTCCTGCAGGCGCTCAGCCGCCGTCTCATCCCGCCCGGCGGTGTTGTGCACCACGCAGGAGGCGCCGCTGCGGCGCAGCACGCCCTCGATGCTCTCCAGGTAATAGGGGGTGAAGGCGCGGTCGCTCAGGTTCAGCAGCACGTCGATGCGCAGGAGGCAGCCCGCCTGCGCCGCCTGCACAAAGGCTCCGCGCCCCTGTTCCTTGCGCAGCAGGCCCTCGTTGACCAATAGCGCCAGGGCCTCGCGCACGGTGACGCGGCCCACGCCGTAGCGCTCCACCAGCTCCGATTCGCTGGGGAGCTTGTCCCCGGGGCGCAGCCGTTCGCCGGCGATCTCGTCGCGGATGTGGGAGGCCAGCTGCAGATAGAGAGGCGTGTCCAGGTTTCTGTCGAGCATGGGGAGTGTCCCTCCTTTCGATATGGGTCGCCGCTTCTTCCATTATAGCAAATCCCGCGCCCGCTTCCCAGCCCCTTTTTCCGGGCAAAAAGCGGGGCGGGGGAGACCCCGTCCCGCAAGGGGAGGCGGAAGGAAACAAACGGCTATGTACGGAATGCGTCAGCTCGCGCCGCGGCAGCTCGAGCAGGTCCCGCAGCTGCTGCAGGTGCTGCAATTTCCGCAGGAGGCGGCGCAGGCGGGCCGGTTGGCCGGGTCGGCGCAGGGGTTCTGCGGGAAGATGGGCAGAGAGAAGAACTCGTCGCACACATGCAAGGCATACAGATGTTCTCAATTGGGCGCAAAGGAAAGGATGCGTGGGAAGACGTCGATGCGGAAGGTGTGGGGATTGCGGCCGCGGGCGCCTTTGACGCGCTTTTCGTACTCCACGACGGAGACGACCTGGTGCAGCAGGGCGCAGCGGCCGGCGGCGTCCGCGCTCGCATAGAGGTCGAGCACGTTCCGGATGGAGGGCGCGAGGTCGGCAATGTCGGCGTAGAGCGGCTGGCTGGCGCTCAGCTGAGACTGGAGGGAAGAGATCTTCGTCTCCGCCTCGTGCAGGCGAAGCTGGATGCT
>CALWKN010000065.1 GCA_944381265.1 uncultured Clostridia bacterium | reverse complement strand
TCGCCCATGACCACGTAGTCGGGGTTGACCTCGTTCATGGAGATGCCGGCGCTGTAGAGGGCGTTGATGAGCCCGGGCTCGCCGATGACGTAGGCCGAGCAGCCGGGGCGCTGCGCCGCCAGGAACGCGGCGGTGGCCAGGGCGGAGGTGTAGAAGTGCTCCTCCGGCACATCCAGGCCCAGGCGCGCCAGCTTCATCTGCAGCTCGCGCGGGGAGCGCTCGGAGCTGTTGGTGAGGAAGAGGAACTTCTTGTCGTTTGCGTTGAGCCAGGCCAGGAACTCCTTCACGCCCGGCAGCAGGTAATTGCCATGGTAGATCACGCCGTCCATGTCGCAGATGAAGGCCTTCTTCTCGCGTAAGCGCTGCATGGTCGTTTCCTCCGCTGTTGTATTTTTCGGGGGATCTGACATCCCTCTTTAGGATACGACGCGCGCGCGCCTCCTGTCAAGGCAATTCCGCCTTGCATTTGCCGGCAAAGTCCGCTATCATGGAAAGGACATTGGGCTTGGGAGGTTTGCGAACATGGATTGGAAGAAAGTCTCGATCTACACCACCGAGGAAGGGCTGGACCTGGTCGGCTACAAGCTCTCGGAGATCGGCATCACGCAATATGAGCTGGTGGAGGACGCCGCCGCCACGCAGAAGATACTGGACGAAACCGCCGCCTACTGGGACTATGTGGACGCGGAGTCCGTGCTGGCGGCGCGGCGGCCCTGCGTGCGCGTGTATCTGACGGACAACGCCGTGGGCGAGGAGCAGCTCTGCGCGCTGCGCGGCGCGGTGGCGGAACTTAAGGCCGCGGACGGGCTGGACCTTGGCTCTTTGGAGGTCGAAGTCGAGCGCGTGCGCGACGAGGACTGGGCCAACAACTGGAAGCGCTTCTACAAGCCCATGGAGATCGGCCGCCGCCTGCTGGTCAAGCCCTCCTGGGAAGAGCTGGAGGCGCCCACGGACCGCCTGGTGCTGCAGATGGACCCGGGCATGGTCTTTGGCACCGGCACGCACGAGACGACGCAGATGTGCCTGGAGTTCCTGGACGCCCATGTGCGGCCCGGCATGCGCGTGCTGGACCTGGGCTGCGGCAGCGGCATACTTGCCATTGCCGCGCTGCTGCTGGGCGCCAAGAGCGCCGTGGGCGTGGACATAGACAAGAACGCCGCCGACGTCTGCTACAACAACGCGGACGACAACGGCATCGAGCGCAGCCGCTGCGAGTTTCGCACCGGCAACGTGCTGGACGACCACGGCTTCGTCGGCAGCCTCGGCACGGGATACGACCTGGTCGCGGCCAACATCGTGGCCGGGGTCATCGTGCCGCTGACGCCGCTGGTGCCGCGCTTCCTGCGGCCGGACGGGCTCTACATCGTCTCCGGCATCATCGACGAGCGCGCGGGCGAAGGGGAGGAGGCGCTGGCAAAGAGGGGCGTTGCCGGCGAGCAGCGCCGGGAGCGCAAGGACTGGGTCGCCATCTGCGCCCGCAAGAAGGTGTAGCGGACAACAAAACGGTTCCCGGGAAGAATTTTTCCGGGAACCGTTTTGTTGCGGGGGCGTCAGGAGGCGCGGCGCATGAAGCGGCCGATGAGCGGGTAGGCCGCCGCCGTCAGCACGCAGACCACGCCCACGATGGAGAAGGCGGGCGTGATGGAAAACCAGTCGATGAGCGCACCCATCACCGCGGGCCCGGCCATGATGCCGATGGCGTAGACGGACTGGAAGAAGCCCATGGCCGTGGAGCGCTGCTCGCCCGGCACGTCGCGTATGGCGGCGGACATGATGAGCGAGAAGACCGAGGTGCCGCCGCAGCCGCCCAGGAACTGCATCACCGTCATGCCAAAGAACGTCCGCATCTGCGGCAGCAGGAAGCAGTAGAGCGCAAGCAGCGAAAACCCGATCACGGCAAGGCGCGTTTCGCCGATGCGCGCGGCGCGCTTTGTGCCGACAAAGTAGGAGGAGAGCACGCCGGCAAACGTGAACAGCGCCGAGCAGACGGAGAGCTGGAGGCTCGTGACACCGATGTTCTTGATCACGGTGTTGGAAAAGGAGTTGGACGTGGCAAAGACGATGAACTGGAACAGCGTCGCCAGCAGCGAGTAGACGATCAGGCGCCTTTGCCCGACGACGCGCAGGAGCTGCCCCACCGGCAGCGGATGGGGTTTGGGCGGCTCGTCGGCGATGAACAGGGCCACGATCGCGGCGATCGCCCCGGCGCTTAGGCTCAGGTAGAACATGCACACCATGCCAAAGCGCTGGTAGAGCAGGCCGCCCAGCAGGTAGGCCGCCAGGATCCCGGCGTTGTTGACGGCGTTGATGGAGCCGATGGAGCGGGAGAGCTCGTGCGGCTCGTAGTAGAGGGAGTTGAGGATCGTAAAGGAGATCCACATCGAGGAGGCAACGCCCGAGACGGCGTTGGCCGAGAGCAGGGCCACGGGGTTCTGCGAGAGCACGCGCAGAAGCGAGGCCAGCGCGCACAGCAGCGCCCCCAGGAAGATGAAGAGCTTGTGCTTCTGCTTGTTGTCCGCGGCAAGGCCCAGCGGCAGGCGGCAGAGCAGCTGCGTAGAGCCGTACATGCCCACGATCACCCCGGCAAAGGAGGCTGAGATGTTAAGGCCCAGCAGATACGGCGTCATGTAGGGGTTGTAGACGTACTGCGCAAACCAGTAGAAGAACGTCACGACATAGAGGAGAAGGCGTTTGCGCTTCAGCGCCGGCATCGGGGTTCACCTCCCAAAGGTCGGTCGGTTTTGCGTGCGAAAAAGGGAGCCGGTCGGAAGGTTCCGGCCGGCTCCGGCTTTGGAGACGGGAAATTACAGGCGGACCTGAGAGGAATTGGTCTCGTTGTCCTTGGCGGCCTCTTCGAGCTCCTTATCCCAGGTGAGGTGACGGTACTCCTCGGCGCGCGGGTCTTCCTTGGCCCAGTTGACGAAGTCCTGCCACATGGCGTAGGTCCACTTGGTGTCGATCTGCGCGGTGGTGTAGACCTTCTCGTGCAGGCGCTGGAAGCCGAAGATGTCGCGGACATGGCTCTTCTCCGCGCCGACGACGACTTCTTCCGCCAGGTGAGAGGGGATGAAGATGACGCCGGAGATGGTGCCCAGGACCACGTCGCCCGGCAGGCAGGTCGCCTTGCCGATGCGGCAGGGGACGTTGAAGCCCGTCATGGTGACATCGCCGATGCCGGTGGGGTCGATGCCGCGGTAGTAGACGTTGATGCCCTCGATCTTGACGATCTGCTCCAGGTCGCGGATGCCGCCCCAGATGACGGCGCCGCCGCGCTTGGTGCGGGTCTTGATGGCGGTGGACAGGTTGCCGCCGACGTAGGTGCCCTGGAAGATCTTGTCGAACATGTCCACGACCACGACGTCGTCCTCGACCAGGGAGTCGATGATCCACTGGTTGAAGTAGCCCTTGCGGCCCTCTTCCTCATGGCCGTACTTGAGCAGGTAGTCGTTGAGGTCCGGGCGCATGGGGACCATGACGCCGGTCACCGCGCGGCCGACCAGGGTCGTGCCGGGGTGGGTGGTGCGGAACTCGCCCTCGAACTGGTACTTGTAGCCCTTGTTCCACAGGGGGCCCCAGGCCTCCTCCAGCGTGATCTTGCGCAGACGGCGCAGCACGTCGGCAGAAACCTTGGGACGGCCGTCCTCCATGCGCTCGCCCTTCCAAAGGGGCGTGATCTGGATGATGTCTTCTTTGCAGTTGAACTTCATGTGTCGAGTCTCCCTTCGCCTTCTCTTTCTATAGCGGGCGCGCTCACCCGCTCGATTGCAAAAATATCATAGCATGTTAAAAACGTTTATGCAATCCGTTTTTCCGGATTCTCACCGGCAAAATCCCCTTTGTTTCGTGATGCGGAAAAATGGACCGGGAGACGGAACAAGGGTTTGCAATTGCCCGCCCGCTGCGCTATAGTGTATACAGGAAAACATTTTCTGAGGTGAAACGACATGGACAAGCTGTTTACCATCGAGACGCATCTGCACACCTCCCAGGGCAGCGCCTGCGCCCATTCCACGGGCGCGGAGATGGCGCGGGCGCACAAGGCGGCGGGCTACGACGCCATCATACTTACGGACCACTTCTTCGGCGGCAACACGGCGGTGCCGCGCGACCTGCCCTGGGAAGAGCGGATCGAGCGCTACTGCGCCGGGTATGAGGAGGCGCGTTTCGTGGGGGAGGAGATCGGCCTTAAGGTGTTCTTTGGCATCGAGTGGGCCTGGAAGGGCACGGAGTTCCTCACCTACGGCCTGGACAAGGCGTATCTGCTGGCGCACCCGGAGATGGAGGACTGGGACATCCCCACCTACCTTACCAACGTGCGGGCGGCGGGGGCCTATGTCAGCCACGCGCACCCCTTCCGCCAGGCGGACTACCTCACGCACGCGCCGCGCTTCTTCCCGGAGTACGTGGACGCGGTGGAGGTGTGGAACTGCGGCAACGCCAAGGCGGAGTACAACGACCAGGCGCTGTCTTACGCGGAAAAATACGGCCTTGCGCAGACCGCGGGCTCCGACGGGCACGACGCCCGCGAGATGCGCGGCGGCGGCATGCGTTTTTATACGGAGATGGAGACGATCTGGGACTTCATCCGCGCCGTGCGCACGCGCCAGCCCTGCGAAATTTTGCGGGGAAAGAAGAAGGAGTTTTGACGTCAACGTAGAACAATACCCCTGTATCCCAGCGAAAACCAAATACAAAGGGGGACAAGACCGTGAACGCAAAACTGCAGAAACTCTACGACATGGCCGTCAAGGAGCTGACGGAGAACCTGCTGCCCTGGTGGATGACCTACGATGTGGACGAGGAGAACGGCGGCTTCTACGGCGAGGTGGACAACGACAACAAGCCCGTGCCGCACGCCACCAAGTTCATCACACTCAACGCCCGCCTGATCTGGACGTTCGCCTCTGCCTACCGGGTGCTTAAGGACGAGAAGTACAAGGAGATGGCGGACCGCGCCTATACCTACTTCATCCGGCACTTCTGGGACGAGGCGCATAACGCCTGCCACACGCGCGTGGACGAGTTCGGCAACCCGGTGGACACGCACCGCTACATCTACGGCAACGCCTTTGCGGTCTACGGCCTGTCGGAGTACGCCCGCGCCACCGGCTCCAAGGAGGCGCTGTCGTATGCGCAGAAGCTCGTGGCCAGCCTGGAAAAGCACGTTTACGACCCGGTGCATAAGGGCTACTTCGAGTCCTGCCGGGAGGACTGGACGGTCGATCCCTGGACGCGCGGCGTCAACCGCCTGCCCAGCGACCAGAAGACCATGAACACGCACCTGCATTTGATCGAGGCCTACACCTGCCTCCTGCGCACGGACAAGAGCAAGTTCATGCAGAACAAGGTGCGCGAGCATCTCTATGTGATGCTCAACAAGATCGTGGACCACGACATCCACCACTTCTACTACTTCCAGGACCGCGCCTGGAACCCGACCACGCAGGAGATCTCCTTCGGCCACGACATCGAGGGCAGCTGGCTGATGATGGAGACGGCGGAGGTCCTGGGCGAGCCGGAGGCCATGCGCTACGCCAAGGACACCTGCATGAACATGGCGCGCGCCTGCTACGAGCAGGGCTTCCGCGAGGACGGCGCCATGCTCTCCGAGTACGACCCGGTCACGGGCCACGCCTCGCAGCGCCTGTCCTGGTGGGAGCAGAACGAGGCGGTGGTGGGCTTCCTCAACGCCTGGGAGGTCACGGGCGAGGAGAAGTACCTGGACGCCTCGCTCAAGTGCTTTGAGTTCGCGCAGGCGCACTTCGTCGATCACGAGAAGGGCGGCTGGTTCGCGGTGCTGTCCCTGGACGGCGAGAGCGTGCTCTCCAAGCAGAAGGTCAACGGGCCGACCTGCCCCTATCACAACGGCCGCATGTGCATGGAGATCATCGAGCGCTACCGCAGGCTCGCGGCGGAAGAAAAGTAAAACGGGCAAAATTTCGCGCGGGGGACGGAACGCCGTCCCCCGCGCTTCTAAGATCTGGTTTACTTGCGGAACATGCCGCGGTCGTCCTTCCACTTGGCGAAGTGGACGATGTTGCCGTCCGGATCGCGGAAGAAGAAGGTGCAGTAGCCGTCCTCGCGGTAGTTCGGCCCGGAGGTGACGGTCACGCCCAGGTCGAGCATCTCCTTGACGGCGGCGTCAAAGTCTTCCGGCACCAGCGCGATGTGTTTCCAGCCGATGGCCGGCTCCGCGGCGTCCGGGTCGTGGCCCTGCATGGGCACCATGATCTCGATGAGCACGTGGTCCGGCGACTCGACGAAGTAGTTGCCGCCGCTGCCCACGGAGTGCAGCGTAAAGCCCAGATGGTCGATGTACCAGTCCGCCATGGCCTTGGGGTCCCTGGCGCAGATGCCTACGTGGTCAAATCCGAGAATTTTCACGTTTTTTCTCCCCCTTTGCCCGCCCCTTGGGCGGTTTTTTCTTTTTGCCGCCGGTCTTTTCCCGGCCCTTGTCCTCCCGCTTGCCGCTATGCGGCTCGCGGTCCCTGGGCACGGGCTCCGCACCCACAGTATACCCGGGATCCTTCTCGTCGTCAACGAGGAAATCGACGCGGCGCGTGGCCATGTCCGCGGCGCTCACCACGATGCGGATCGGGTCGCCCAGGCGGTAGACCTTTTTCTTCCGCTGGCCGATGAGCAGATAGGACTTCTCGACAAAGGTGTAGAAGTCGTCGTCCAGGTTGGAGATGTGGATGAGCCCCTCCACGGTGTTGGGCAGTTCCACGAACAGGCCGAAGTTCGTCACCGAGGAGATCACGCCCTCGTACTTCTCGCCCACATGACCGGCCATGTACTGCGCCTTCTTCAGGTCGTCCACGTCGCGCTCGGCCTCCATGGCCTGGCGCTCCTTCTCCGAGCAGTGCACGCCGTATTCCTCGGCGCGCTTGCGCAGGCGCTCGGTGCTCTTGCCGGCAAAGTAGAGGTGCAGCGCCCTGTGCGTGAACAGATCCGGATAGCGGCGGATGGGCGAGGTGAAGTGGCAGTAGTCCGGCGCGGCCAGGCCGAAATGCCCCAGCGGCTGCGGGCAGTAGCGCGCCTTTTGCAGCGAGCGCAGCATGAGGCGGGAGATGAGCCCCTCCTCCGGCTTGCCCTTGGCCTTGCCCAGCACGGCCTGCAGGGCCTTGGGGTGCAGCTTGCCCTTGCCGGTGCGCAGCCGGTAGCCCAGGTTGATGAGGAAGGCGTCAAAGTCCTGGATCTTCTCCGGATCCGGGTCCTCGTGCACGCGGTAGAGTATGGGGATCTCGTGCAGGCGGGCGAACTCCGCCACGCACTCGTTGGCCTTGAGCATGAACTCCTCGATCATGCGGTTGGCGATGCCGCGTTCCTCCCGCTCGATGGCGACGGGCACGCCGCGCTCGTCCAGGCGGATGACCGCCTCGTCTATGTCAAGGTCCAGCGCGCCGCGCCGGAAGCGCAGCGCGGTGAGCTTTTCCGAGAGGGCGGCCATGGCCCGGAGGTCCCGCGCCACCTCCGGGGCAAAGCCCGCCTCGTCCCCGGTCTCGATCAGGCGCGTGACGTCCTCGTAGACGAGGCGCGCGCGGGAGTGGATGACCGAGGGGTAGATGTCGTAGGAGAGCAGGCGGCCCTCCGCGTCCAGGTCGATGGAGCAGGTGAACGTCAGGCGGTCCACGTCCGGGTTGAGGGAGCACAGGCCGTTGGAGAGCGCCTCGGGCAGCATGGGCAGCACGCGGTCCAGCAGGTACACCGAGGTGGCGCGCTTAAAGGCCTCGCGGTCCAGGAGCGAGCCGTCCTGCACATAGTGGCTGACGTCGGCGATGTGCACGCCAAGGCGCCAGCCGGAGGGGATCTCCTCCAAAGAGACGGCGTCGTCAAAGTCCTTGGCCGTGGCCCCGTCGATGGTGAAGGCGTTGAGGTGGCGCAGGTCGCGGCGGCCGGCAAGGTCGCGCTCCTGCACGCTGCTCGGCAGCTGCGCCGCGGCGGCGAGCACGTTCTGGGGGAACTCCTCGTCCAGGCGGTGCTGGCGGATGAGGGATTTTACGTCCGTGCCGATGTCCTCTTTGTTGCCCAGGTTCTCTATGACGCGGCCGCGCGGGTTGCGGCCGCGGCTGGGCCACTGCGTGATGCGCACGACCACCTTGTCGTCCGGCCGGGCGCCGGCGCGGTCGGCGCGGGAGACGTAGACGTCCATGCAGATGCGCTTCTCGTCCGGCACGACGTAGGTGGCGTCGCCCTCCTGCTCAAACGTGCCGACGATGACGTCGTTGACGTGGGTGAGCACGCGCGCGATCTCGCCCTCGCGCCTTTCGGCGTTTGTCAGGCGCACGAAGACCGTGTCCCCGTGCAGCGCGCCGCCCATGCGGTCCGGCGGGATGAAGATGTCCGCCTCGCCCTCCTGTTCCGGCAGGACGAAGCCAAAGCCGCGCGCGTTGGCCTGCAGGCGGCCGCGCAGCATGCCGAGGGTCTCGGGCAGGGCGTAGCGCTCCTTGCGGGTGAGCAGCACGCGCCCTTCCTCGACCATGGCCTCGAGCAGGGGAGAGAGGGCCTTTTCCTCGATCCCGGTGCGCGCTTCCAGCTCCTGCGCGCGCAGGGGCCCGGCCTTCAGCTCCGCTTCCACTTGCTCCTTCCATGTAGAAATGTCCCTTGTATCCATCCGTCTTTTTCTCCGTTCCTAGTTTGCCTTCAGTATACCACATCTCTTCCTTCAAAGATACGGGGACTGTGTAAAACAAGAGGCGCCGGGCGGGAAAACTTTCCCGCCCGGCGCCTCTTACGGCGTTTGGCGCCGCAAAGCGCGGCAGCTGTGTTTTTAGGCAAAGCGCTGGAGGATCAGCAGCACCACAGCCAGCACCATGAAGGCACCGCCGAGGATCTTGGTGTACAGCTCCATCTTGCCCTCGTAGCTGGAGGCCTTCTTCTTGCCGAAGAACGTCTCCGCCCCGCCGGCGATGGCGCCGGAAAGACCGGCGGTCTTGCCCTGCTGCATGAGCACCAGCACGATCAAAGCCAGACAATCAAGCCCCAGGATGACGCTGAGAATGATTCTCACTACTTCCATCTTATACCCTCCTGAAAATGGTTCCTGCAGCGGCAAGAAGCCGTCCCTGCACAAGATGCTAAAAGACTATAGCACATTTGCCCCCGCTTTGCAAGCCTTTTTTGCGCAAAGAATGGGGAAAAAAGCCCCGCGGCAGGGGCAAAACGCCGGCGCCGCGGGGCGGGGTGCGGGGGAAGGCGCGCGGTGTTTGGCTTTACGCCCACCACATGGCGCCCTTGTCCTCGTACATCAGCACTTCCTTGAGGAAGGCGATGGCCTTCTGCAGGCCCTCGTTGGGGGTCATGAGGCTGTCCTCGTGCTCGATGGAGATGGCGTCGTCGTAGCCGACCATGCGCAGAGCGCTCATCATGTCCTTCCAGACCTGGTAGTCGTGGCCGTAGCCCACGGAGCGGAAGATCCAGGAGCGATGGATCTCGTCGCTGTAGTGCTTGGTGTCCAGCACGCCGTGCGTCTTGGTGTTGATGTCGTCGATCTTGGTGTCCTTGGCGTGGAAGAAGTAGATGGCCTTGCCCAGGTAGCGGATGGCGTAGACCGGGTCGATGCCCTGCCAGAACAGGTGGGAGGGGTCGAAGTTGGCGCCGATGAGGTCGGAGCCGACCAGGTCGCGCAGCTTCATCAGCGTCTCGGGGTTGTAGACGCAGAAGCCCGGGTGCATCTCAAAGGCGATCTTCTTGATGCCGTGCTCGGCGGCAAAGGCGGTCATCTTCTTCCAGTAGGGCACGAGCACTTCGTTCCACTGGTACTCCACGATGTGGGAGAAGTCGTCCGGCCAGGGGCAGGTGACCCAGTTGGGGGTCTTGTCCTCCGGGGAGCCGCCCGGGCAGCCGGAGAAGGTGATCACGCGGTCAATGCCCAGCTTCTCGGCAAGGAGGACCGTGTTGACAAAGTCGTCGTGGAAGACCTTGGCCACCGCCGGATCCGGGTGGACCGCGTTGCCGTGCGTGGACAGCGCCGCGATCTCCAGGCCGTGCTTTTCGATGGTGTTCTTAAACTCGGCGATCTTCTTGTCGTCCTTGAGCAGCTCCTCCGGGTTGCAGTGCGCCTTGCCGGGGAAGCCGCCGCAGCCGATCTCCACCGCCTGCACGCCGGAGTCCGCCAGATACTTGCAGGCCTCGTCCAGGCTCTTGTCGGCAAGAAGGACCGCAAAAACGGAAAGTTTCATCGGTGCATTCCTCCATTTCCACTTGGCGGCAGCGCCGCCATAATGTTTAGTTCCATTATACAAAAAATCCCCGCAAAGCGCAAGCAAGGGACGGAAGGAGAGATGCGCGAAATTTTTTGCCGCGCGCGGCGATTTATGCTATACTGTTCCCTGTAAGTACCGCAAGCAAGGAGGTCAGCACATGGATGTTGCGGCTTTTTTAGAGGAAGTTTGCGCCCTGCCCGGACATTCCGGCATGGAGGCGCCCGTGGCCGCGCGCTTTGCCGAGGAATTCGCCAAATACGCCCGTGAGGTGCGCATAGACCGTCTGGGCAGCGTGCACGGCGTCATGGGCAGCCGCGGCCCGCGCGTGCTCGTCTGCGCGCACATGGACGAGGTGGGCCTGATCGCCGGGGAAGTGGCGGACAACGGCTTTGTGCGCTTGTGGCAGCTGGGCGGGGTGGACCCGCGCACGCTGCCCGGGTGCGAGGTCACGGTCTACGGCAAAAAGCCCCTGTACGGCGTCATCGGCGCGCTGCCGCCGCACCTGAGCGACGGCCCGCTCAAGGCTCCGGACACGCCGGACCTGGCGGTGGACCTGGGGCTCCCCAAGGAAGAGGTCGAGGCCCTGGTGCGCACCGGCGACCCGGTCTATTTCAAGGTCCCCATGACGCGCCTGAAGAACGAGCGCGTCGCCTACAAGACGTTTGACGACCGCGCCTGCGTCACCTCGATGATTCTGGCCATGGAGGAGCTGAAAAACTATGATCTGCCCTGCACGGTGGAGTTCTGCGCCACGGTGCAGGAGGAGGTCGGCTCCTTTGGCGCCATGACCGCGGCCTACGAGGTCCGGCCGGACCTGGCCGTGGCCTTTGACGTCTGCCACGCCACCACCCCCGGCACCGACCCCTGGGAGACCATGCCCATGGAGAAGGTGGGCCTGGGCCTTGGCCCGACCATCCACCCGGCGCTGCTGCGCCGCATGCAGGACACCGCCAAGGCGCTCAACGTGGACGTGCAGATCGACCCCAGCTCCGGCCGCACCTACACGGACGCCGACAGCGTCTTCTGCGCCCGCGACGGCATCCCCACGGCCCTGCTGTCGCTGCCGCTGTCCTATATGCACACGATGGTGGAGACCATCAGCCTCAAGTCCTGCCGCGAGGCCGGGCGGCTGCTGGCCGGCTTCCTCAAGGGCGTGGACGAGAAATGGGAGGATTGGCTATGCTTCTGAAGGAACTGACGAGTCTTGCCGGCGTCTCCGGCGACGAGGGCGCGGTGCGCAGCTTCGTCATCGACAACGCCGCGCCCTACGCGGACGAGATCACCGTGGACACCATGGGCAGCGTCATCGCCTGGAAGCGCTGCAGGAAGGAGAACGCCCCCACGGTCATGGTCGCCGCGCACATGGACGAGGTGGGCTTCATGGTGCAGTACGTGCTGGAGAGCGGCCTCATCCGCTACATGACGGTCGGCGGCATCGATCCGGGCGTGTGCGTGGGCAAGCGCGTGCTGGTGGGCAGGAACAAGGTCCCCGGCGTCATCGGCTGCAAGGCCGTGCACTTGCAGGAGCGCGACGAGCGCAAAAAGGCCCTCACCCACAAGCAGCTCTACATCGACATCGGCGCGCGCGACCGCGACGACGCGCTTTCTTCCGTCTCCATCGGCGACTACGCGGTCTTTGACGGCCCGTACGTCGAGTTTGGCCGCGGCTTTGTCAAGTCCCGCGCGCTGGACGACCGCGTCGGCTGCGCGGTGATGCTGGAACTCCTCAGGCACGACTACCCCTGCAACGTGGCCTTTGCCTTTAACGTGCAGGAGGAAGTGGGCCTGCGCGGGGCCATGGCCACCGCCTTCCGCGTGCAGCCGGACTGCGCCATCGTGCTGGAGGGCACCACCGCCAACGACACCGTCGGCGCGCGCGCGCACGAGGAGATCTGCTCCGCCGGCAAGGGCCCGGCCTTAAGCTTCATGGACCGCGCCTCCATCGCCCATCCGGGGCTCTTTGCCCGCCTGCGCGACATCGCCAGGGAGAAGAACATCCCCTGGCAGCTCAAGCGCGGCGTCACCGGCGGCAACGACGCCGGCAGCATCCAGCGCTCGCAGGGCGGCGTGGCCACGGCGGTCCTCTCCGTGCCCTGCCGCTACATCCACGGCCCGGCGTCCGTCTGCGCCCTTTCCGACGTGGAAAACCAGTACAATTGGGTCAAGGCCTTTCTTGACGAAGGAGGTACGTTCTGATGCTCAAGGATACACTGCTCAAGCTCCTTACGATCCCCGGCCCCTCGGGCTTTGAGGGCGCCTGCGCCGACTATATCGAGGGCGAGGTCAAGCCCTTTGTCGATGAGACCCACCGCGACGTGCTGGGCAACCTCGTCTGCGTCAAAAAGGGCGCGCCCGGCGGCAAGCGGATCCTCCTCACCGCGCACATGGACGAGATCGGCTTCATCGTCACCGCCATCGAGGACAGCGGCTTCCTGCGCGTTGCCGCCATCGGCGGCGTCAGCCCGGCGCTGACCCAGGCCAGCCATGTGGTGCTCTCTTCCGGCGCGCAGGGCGTGCTCTTCCTCGAGGACGGCGCGGACAAGCCCTCCCTCTTCATCGACATCGGCGCGTCCTCCAAAGAAGAAGCGGAGGCAAAGGCGCAGATCGGCGACTGGGCCGTGGTGCGCGGCGTCGTCAGCGACATGGGCTCTCGCCTGGCCGCCCCCTACATGGACGACCGCTCCGGCTGCGCCGTGCTGATGGAGACGCTGCGCCGCCTGGAGAAGACGGACAACGAGATCATCGCCGTCTTCACCACCCAGGAGGAGGTCGGCCTGCGCGGCGCCACCACCGCCGGTTACGCCGCCGACCCGGATCTGGCCGTGGCCCTGGACGTCACCCACGCCAAGGACTTCCCCTCTTCCCGCAAGAGCGCCTACGTCGTCAGCCGCCTGGGACAGGGCGCGGCGATCAAGATCATGGACCGCGGCCTCATCGCCCATCCGGACGTGGTGGCGGCGCTGGAGCAGGCGGCCAGGGACGCCGACGTGCCCTGGCAGCGCGAGATCCTGCTGGGCGGCTCCACCGACGGCGCGGCCATCCACAAGTCCCGCGGCGGCGTGCCCACCGGCGTCATCTCCATCCCCTGCCGCTACGTCCACGCTCCCTGCGAGATGGTGGACCTGCGCGATCTGGAGGGCGCGGTGCGCATCCTCCTAAAGCTCCTGTAAGCCATGGCCGCAAGGAGAAAGCGCCGCGGCGGGCTGATCCCGGCGCTGCTCGCTGCCGCCGTGCTGCTGGTATTCCTCTATTTGGGCGGCGGCGACCTGGAGACGGGGCTGAATGAGGCCCTGGACGCGCTGGAGGACGCGGGCGCGGAGATCTCCCTTGGCACGGAAGCGCCCGGGGAGACAGAGCTTCCGGCGGGACCGGAACCTCCGGCGGGACCGGAACCTCCGGCGGGACCGGACCTTCCGGAGGAGACGGAGCCTCCGACGGAAGACGAGCCCGCCGCGCCGCCGGAGGGCACGCTGACGATGACGGTGCTGGAAGTGGGCAAGGCGGACTGCCTGGTGCTGCAGTGCGAGGGCGAGAGCATGATCGTAGACGGTGGCAACGAGGGCGACGAGGACTACATACTCGAGCACCTGGAGGAGATGGGTCTTTCGGGCTTTGAGGTTTTGGTCAACACCCACCCGCACGAGGCCCACCTGGGCTCACTGGACGCCGTGATCCGGGCCTACCCGGTGGAGCAGGCCTACATCTCCCCCTACGCCCACACCACCAAGAGCTACGAAAACCGGCTCACCGCCCTGGAGGAGGAGGACGTCCCCACCGCCGTGCCGGAACCGGGCGACAGCTTTGCCTTGGGCGGCGCGACGTTCACCGTGCTCTCCCCCGACCCGGACGCCGACTACGACGACGAGATCAACAACTGGTCCATCGTGCTGCTGGCGGAGTACGGCGACGTGCGCTTCCTGCTGATGGGCGACGCCGAGACGCCGGTGGAGACGGACCTGCTGGACGCGGGCCTGGACCTGCGGGCCGACGTGCTCAAGGTCGGGCACCACGGCAGCAGCACCTCCTCCAAGCGCGCCTTCCTGGAGGCCGTGGACCCGGACTACGCCTGCATCACCTGCGACTACACGGAAAAGGCCGGGGCGCCGCACGAGGAAGTGGCCGAGCGCCTGGACGACCTGGACGTCACCGGCCTGCGCACCGATCTGCAGGGCGTGCTCACCGTCTCCACCGACGGCAGCACGGTCACCGTCACAACCGAGCGGGAAGCTGCCTGAGCCCCGCCGCCATTTGTTAAGCCCCGCGGAACAAAGCCTGGAGTTCCCGCGGGGCCTTGTTTTGCATCGCGGAATTTCGAGCGGAACAGAGCGGAGGAGCTCATGACAAATATGGACATGGTGTAAAAATTGTCGGCAAAATTGTTAAAAATGGGTTGAAAAAGTTGGAGGAATCGAATACAATTTGATGTATAAAGAAGTCGGCTCGAAGCTTGCGCAGCCACGGAGAAGGAGGACGCGACATGCCGCGGAGAAAGACCATCAGCAAGGAGACGGTGGAGACCGTCGCAGCCAAGACCTTTGAGGTGCTGCCCTTGCTGCGCAAAAAGCTGCTGCGCATGGACGTGGTGCAGGCCGAGCACAACATGCCCATGTCGCAGGTGCAGGTCCTGGCCATGCTGGGCGAGGCTAAGGCCATGTCCGTGACGGACATCAGCCGGCACCTGGGCATGGCAAAGCCCAACATCACGCCCCTGATCGACAAGCTGATCCGCGAGGGCTATGTGGTCAAGCAGCGGGACGCCCTGGACCGGCGCGTGGTCAACGTCGTGCTGCTGCCCGAGGGGGAGGCAAAGCTCGCCGCCATACGCGAGACCATCGTCCGGCAGGTGATGCGCTGGACGGCCACCATTCCGGAAAAGGAGTTCTTCGAGCTGGAGCGCGCGCTGCAGGTGATCTCCACGGTCCTAAGCTCGGCCAAGATCTAAGACATAGGCATTGGGGCGCCGCCCGGGCGCATACACCTTCCTAAGAAGGGGGTGGTCGCGCGTGGGCGGCGTCTTTTTCTATGCCATACTGTTCTGCGGCGCGGTGGGGCTGTTCACCGGGCGCGGGGAGGCGCTGGGCACGGCGGTGCTCGCCTGCGGGGAGGAGGCCGTGCGCCTGGGCCTGACGCTGTGCGGCAGCTACATGGTCTTTGGCGGCATACTCAAGGTCCTGGAGCGGGGCGGGGCGCTGCGCCTGCTGTCCGGGGCGCTGCGCCGGCCGATGCGCTGGCTGCTCGGCCCGGAAGGGCGCGACGAGGCGGTGCGCCAGAGCGCCTGCGCCAACCTCACCGCCAACCTGCTGGGCCTGGGCGGCGCGGCCACGCCCGCCGGACTTGCCGCCATGCGCCGCATGGCGGAGCGCGCGCCTAAGGGGCGGACGACCCGGGGCATGTGCGTGTTCGTGCTGTGCAACATCGCCGTGCCGCAGCTCGTGCCGGCGACGGTGCTCTCCCTGCGGGCGGCGGCGGGCGCGGCGCGGCCGGGGGACATCGTATTGCCTGCGCTGCTGGGGTCGCTGACCGCGGCGGCGCTGTCCGTGTGGCTCAGCCGCCTGTGCGAAAGGGCGTGGCCGAAGTGAGCGCGGCACTGCTGGCGCTGCTGGCCGCGCTCTTTGGCAGGCATCGGGGCGTGGACGTCTACGCGGCCTTTGTAGAGGGGGCAAAGGACGGCCTGCGCACCGCGGCGCAGACCGCGCCCTGTCTGTGCGCGGCGCTGCTCCTGCTGGCCTTTGTGCGGGGCAGCGGCGTGCTGGAAGGGCTGGAGGGGGCGCTGCGGCCCCTGTTTTCGCGCCTGGGGCTGGAGGAGGCGCTGCTCCCCTTTTTGCTGCTGCGGCCGGTGTCGGGCTCGGCTTCGCTTGCGGCGCTGCAGGGGCTCATCGACCGCTTCGGCCCGGACGGCGCGCCCGCGCGCATGGCCGCGGCGCTGTTTGCCTCGTCCGAGACCACGCTCTACGTCGCCTCGCTCTACCTGGGCGCCGCCGGGCGGAAGAGATCCCGCTACATCCTCCCCGTCGCCTTCTTTGCCTGGGCCTGCGGCGCCGCGGTCACATTGTTTGCGCTGGAGCTTTTCTAAGGCATGGACGCGGGGCGCGCGCGGCCCGGGACAGTGGGGGCGCGTCCCTAAATTCTGGCGGAATTTGCGGGCGCCCGCCCCGGTTTGTCCCGGGAAATCCGCGAAATTTTGGAAAGCGGCTTGCCAGAAGCGCATTTTGTGGTATAATCTGGGTAGAGACGAGAGGTGGTAGACAATGGCGATTGAACTTTACGCGACGGCGGGCTCCGTGGAAAAAGACCTGCGGAACCACGTGGTCATCGTGGTGGACGCCCTGCGCGCGACCAGCGTCATGGTGACGGCGACGCAGAACGGCGTGCGCTTCATCATCCCCGTCAGCGAAGTGGAGGAAGCCGTGGACATGGCCCGCCAGCTCGGCAACCAGCGCGTGCTCCTGTGCGGCGAGAGGCAGGCCTTGCCCATTCCGGAGTTCCACCTCTCCAATTCCCCGCTGGAGTACACGCCGGAGATGGTGGCCGGGCGCGTCATGGTCATGACCACGACCAACGGCACCCGCGCCATACTGCGCGCCAAGGACGCGCGGAGCCTGTACCTCGGCGCGTTCCTCAACGCCGCGGCGGTGGCGCGCGCGGCGCGGGAGAGCGGCGAAAACATCGCCATCGTCTGCGCCGGCACCAACGGCAAGTTCTCCCTGGACGACATACTCTGCTCCGGGGCGATCATCTCCCGGCTGCTGGAGTTGGACGAGAACCAGTATCTGGACGACCTGGCCCGCACGGCGCTGACGCTGTACGACTCCTACAAGGGGGATCTGCGCGCTTCGCTTGCCGGATGCACGCACGTCGAGCGCCTGCGCGCCCTGGGGCTGGAGGAGGACATCCGCTTCTGCCTGCAGGAGGACGTCATGGACGCCGTGCCCCGCTATGTGGACGGCGTGATCCGCGCTTGACAACGGGAATCCTGGGCAGTATAATGGGGGACAAAGGCTGTGAAGGGCAGAGTAGCGCGTTTTTGCGGCGCCGAAAAGAGAGCCGGGCAAGGTGAGAGCCGGCGGCGCACGCCCGCGCGAACATGGGCCTGGAGCCGCGCGGGCGAGGGAGAGCGCGCTTTTCCCAAGTTCGCGACGGGGAGGACGCCGTTATCGGTCCGGCCTGTGCTGGCAGGCGGAAAAACGAGCCTTTGGCGCGGGGGATCCCTTGCGCCGAGGGGAAACAGGGTTGGTACCGCGAGTCTTTCGCCCCTGCAAACGGGGAGAAGGGCTCGCTTTTTTGCACGAACAAGGACGGATTTTAGGGAGGAAACCACCATGTGCGAATGCGGCAAGACGGGCAAGGGCACGTTCTACGTCACAACGCCCATCTATTACCCCAGCGACAACCTGCACATCGGCCATGCCTACTGCACCACGGCCACCGACACGCTGGCGCGCTTTAAGCGCCTGCAGGGCTACGACACGTTCTTCCTCACGGGCCTGGACGAGCATGGCCAGAAGATCGAGCGCAAGGCGCAGGAAAAGGGCGTGTCGCCCCAGGCCTATGTGGACGAGATCTGCGTCAACACCAAGAAGCTCTGGCAGATCATGGACATCTCCTACGACGACTTCATCCGCACCACCGAGGAGCGCCACACGAAGGTCGTCCAGAAGATCTTCGAGCGCCTCTACCAGCAGGGCGACATCTACAAGAGCGAGTACGAGGGCTGGTACTGCACGCCCTGCGAGAGCTTCTGGACGGAGCACCAGCTCGTGGACGGCAAGTGCCCGGACTGCGGCCGCCCGGTGGAAAAGGCGCACGAGGAGAGCTATTTCCTGCGCCTGTCCAAGTACGCGCCGCGTCTGATCGAGCACATCAAGTCGCATCCGGAGTTCATCCAGCCCGAGAGCCGCGCCAACGAAATGCTCAACAACTTCCTGCTGCCGGGCCTGGAAGACCTGTGCGTCTCGCGCACGTCCTTCTCCTGGGGCATCCCGGTGACGTTCGACCCCAAGCACGTCATCTACGTCTGGGTGGACGCGCTGTCCAACTACATCACGGCCCTTGGGTACCTGAGCGAGGACGACAGCAAGTTCCGCAAGTACTGGCCCGCGGACGTGCACATCGTGGGCAAGGAGATCGTGCGCTTCCACACCATCATCTGGCCCATCATCCTCATGGCGCTGGGCCTGCCCCTGCCCAAGCAGGTCTTTGGCCACGGCTGGCTGGTCATTGACGGGCAGAAGATGAGCAAGTCCATCGGCAACGTGGTGGACCCGGTGGTGCTCTGCGACCGCTACGGCTCCGACGCCATCCGCTACTTCCTGCTGCGCGAGATGCCCTTTGGCGCGGACGGCAACTTCACCAACGAGGCGCTGCTCTCGCGCATCAACTCGGATCTGGCCAATGACCTTGGCAACCTCGTCTCCCGCACGGTGGCCATGATCGAGAAGTACTACGGCGGCGCGCTGCCCGAGATGGGGCAGCGGCAGGAGGTGGACGACAACCTCATCGCCCTGGCTGAAGCCCTGCCCGGCAAGGTGGACGATCTGCTTAGCAAGATGCAGTTCTCCACGGCCCTTGCCGAAATCTGGAAGCTCATCGGCGAGTGCAACCGCTACATCGACCTTACGCAGCCCTGGGTGCTGGGCCGCAGCGAGGAGGGCAAGGCGCGGCTGAACACCGTGCTCTATGTGCTGGCCGAGTGCTGCCGCATCGTGGGCGTGCTGATCACGCCGTTCATGCCCAAGACCCCGGCGCGCATCTTCGCGCAGCTGGGCGTGGAGGACGAGGCGCTGCGCTCCTGGGACTCCGTGGAGGACTTTGGCGGCCTGCGCGCCGGCACGCTCGTGCACAAGGGCGAGGCGCTCTTCCCGCGCATCGACATCAAGAAGGAGATGGAGGCCCTGGCGCAGCTCAACCCCAAGGCGGCCAAGCGCGAGGAAGCGCCCAAGGCGGAGGAGAAGCGCGAAGAGGACAAGGCCGGCCTCATCGGCATCGAGGACTTTGCCAAGGTGCAGCTGAAGGTGGCCAAGGTCGTGTCGGCCGAGGCGGTCAAGCGCTCGGACAAGCTGCTCAAGCTCAGCGTGCAGTGCGGCGGGCAGACGCGCACCGTCGTCAGCGGCATCGCCAAGTACTACAAGCCGGAGGAGCTCATCGGCAAGACCGTGGTGCTGGCGGCGAACCTCAAGCCCGCAAAGCTCAAGGGCATCGTCTCCGAGGGCATGCTCCTGGCCGCGGCGGACGACGAGAAGGGACTGCTCCGCCTGCTGACCGTGGACGGCGACATCCCCGACGGCACGCAGATCGGCTAAAGACGATGGGGGAGGAGCGGCCGCTGCCGGTCCTCCCCCGCAATTTTTGAGGAGAAGCGCAATGTATTTTGACACCCACGCCCACCTGGACGACCCGCGCTTTGACGAGGACCGCGAGGCGCTGATCGCGGATATGCGGGCGGTCGGCATCGGCCCCTGCCTGACGGTCGGGGCGAACATGGAGATGAACGAAAAGGCCGTGGCCCTGGCACAGCGCTATCCCGGCTACCTGTACGCCGCGGTGGGCATCCACCCCAACGACGCACCGGAATTGACGGACGAGGCGCTCAGCCGCCTGCGCGCCTGGGCAAAGCTCCCCTGCGTCAAGGCCTGGGGCGAGATCGGCCTGGACTACCACTACGATGACGTGCCGCGCGAGGCGCAAAAGGCGGTCTTCCTGCGCCAGCTCGACGAGGCGCTGGCGGCGAAACTGCCGGTCATACTGCACATACGCGAAGCGCACGGTGACGCGCTGGAGCTGCTGCGTGCGCGGCGGGGGCGATTGCCGCGCGGCGTGGCGCACTGCTACTCCGGCTCCTGGGAGAGCGCGCGGGAGTACCTGGACCTGGGCTTTGACATCTCCTTTACCGGCTCTGTGACGTTTAAGAACGCCACGCGCCTTGCCGAGGTCTCGGACCACATCCCCCTGGACCGCCTGCTCATCGAGACGGACTGCCCGTACATGGCGCCCGTGCCCCTGCGCGGCAAGCGCAACGACCCCCGCAACGTCCGGCTGGTGGCGCGGTTCCTGGCCGAGCGCCGCGGCATGGACGTCGAGGAACTGGCCCG
>CALWKN010000064.1 GCA_944381265.1 uncultured Clostridia bacterium | reverse complement strand
TGTCGACAAAGTCGACACGCTTCGCGAAAATGCAAGTCTGCATTTTCGCGAGTGACATCCGGCGCGCCGCGCGCTGCGCGCACAACGCGCCGGATATCTGAAGCGATTCCTATGGAATCGCTCCTCGCGGCGTACACGCCGCCGCTGCGGATTGAAGATGAAGGGGCTGTGGCCCCTTCATGCATCCCCCAAGAGAGTGGCCCTACTTTTTCGACAGTCTGAGCGATTCCTTCGGAATCGCTCCTCCGCCTTCGCCCCGTGCCGCCTACGGCGGCCCGGGGTTCCGGGCCTAGCAAGCCTGCGGCTTGTACGGCCCTCCAGGTCCGCTAACGCGGACCCTCCGGAAGCGTACACGCCGCCGCTGCGGATTGAAGAGGAAGGGGCTGCCAAGGGGAGCGAACCTGGAGGCCGAGGACGTCGTGGACGCCCCACTGGGGCCCGTTAGGGAGCACCGCAGGCCGAAACCCCCGGGCAGCGTATGCTGCACGGGGCGCAGTCGCCCCTTCATGCATCCCCAAGAGAGCGATCCTACTTTTTCGACAGTCTGCGCCTCCCGTTTTTCGGGAGGCGTTTTTTGTCGCATTTGGCGATGGTTTCATAAGCAATTTTCCGGCTGGAAAAAATTTGCCGCGGGTGCGGAAAAATTCCCTTGACAGACGGCGGCGGGGGAGAAGGGCGAACAGCGGAATTTCGGTTTTCCACCGCGGCCTTTGTCGAGCCCTGTGGAAAACCGGGGAAAGATTCGCGTTTCCGCCGTTTCGCCTGTGGATAAGTTTGTGGATACTGGGGATAACCCAAAATTTTCCCCGTATGCTCTGCCAATTTACGCTGGAACGTTCGGATTTATGCCCCGGCATGAACCGCGCCCCTCGCCGCATATCCATGGAAACCAGAGCGAAAGTGCGTCAAAAAGGGGGAGGGTTCGCCGTGAAAGAACGTGTGGTGGCGCTGCTGGTGCTGCTGGCGGGTCTGCTGGGGTTCTGGCTGGGACAGCCGTTTTCGGAAGCCCGTCCGGCGGCCGCGGCGGCCCTGCCGCTGGCGGGCAAGGTCGTGGGCGTGGACCCCGGCCACGGCGGCTACGACGCCGGGTGCACGGGCGCCGGCGGCGCCTGCGAGAAGGCGCTGAACCTGGAGGTGGCGCTGCAGCTGCGCGAGGCGCTGGAAGCGCGCGGCGCGCGCGTCGTGCTCTCCCGCGAGACGGACATCGCCCTGATCGACCCGGAGAACACCCCCGGCTACAAGAAGCGCAAGGAGCTCACCCGGCGCCTGGAGATCTTCGCCGCCGCTGAGGTGGACTGCGTGCTCAGCGTCCACATGAACGAGTTCACCGACCCCGCGCAGCACGGCGCGCAGGTTTTCTACCAGACGGGCGCGCCGGAGAGCGAAACGCTGGCCCGCGCGCTGCAAGCCTCGCTGTGCGCCTTTGACCCGGACAACGACCGCCGCGCAAACGCAGGCGACTACTACATACTCACCGGCACCCCCGCCTCGGCCCTTGTGGAGTGCGGTTTCCTCTCCAACCCGGAGGAGGAAGCGCGCCTGCTCGACAGGGACTACCAGCGCGCGCTGGCCGAAGCCGTCGCGGACGGCCTGGCCGCCTACTTTGCCGCGCCCTAGCGCGCCCGCCTTGCAAGCGCCGCCCGCCTGTTGTATACTGAAGGAAAACGAGATCTGATCGGGGGGAACGCCATGCCTGTTCAACTCTTGGCCATAGACCTGGGCGCGTCCAGCGGCCGCGCCATGCTCGGCACGCTCGCGGACGGCCGCCTGTCCCTGCGCGAAGTGCACCGCTTTTCCAACGACCCCGTGCGCCTGGCCGGCCGCCTGCAGTGGGACCTGCCGCGCCTCTTCTTTGAGATCCAGACCGCGCTCAACAAGGCGGCGCTGGAGGGACTTGCCCTAGACGCCATTGGCATAGACACCTGGGGCGTGGACTACGGCCTGCTCGACGACGCGGGCCATCTGCTCTCCGATCCCGTCAACTACCGCGACGAGCGCACAAAGGGCGTGATGGAAAAGGCCTTTGCCGTGGTGCCGGAGGAGGAGATCTACCGCCGCACGGGCCTGGCGCGCCTGTCCTTCAACACGCTCTACCAGCTCTACGCCGAGGTGCTCTCCGGCGACGCGCGCCTTTCCATCGCCCGCGATCTGCTCTTCATGCCGGACCTCCTGGGCTATCTGCTCACCGGCGTCAAGGGCTGCGAGTACACCATCGCCTCCACCTCGCAGATGCTCTCGCCCGCGTCCAGAACCTGGGACTTTGCGCTGCTGGACAAGCTCGGCATCCCCACAAACATCCTTCCGCCGGTGGAGGAGCCCGGCTTTGTGCGCGGCGAGCTGCTGCCGGAGATCGCGCGCCAGACGGGCGTGGGGCCGGTGCCGCTTGCCGCCGTGGCCGGGCACGACACCGCCTCGGCCGTGGCCGCCGTGCCGGCGCAGGACGAGGACTTTGCCTACATCTCCAGCGGCACCTGGTCCCTGGTCGGCGTCGAGACGCGCGAGCCCGTCATTTCCCCCGAGGCCAAGGCCTTCAACCTCACCAACGAGGGCGGCGTGGACGGCACCTACCGCGTGCTCAAGAACGTCATGGGCCTGTGGATCCTCGAGGAGTGCCGCCGCGAGTGGGCCCGCCGCGGCCGCCGCCTCACCTTCCCGGAGATCGTGGCGGAGGCCGAGCGCGCCCCGGCCTTTGCCGCCCTCTTCGACCCGGACGACGAGGCCTTCCTCACCCCCGGCGATATGCCGGAGAAGATCGCCGCCGCCTGCCGGCGCACGGGCCAGCGCCCGCCCGAGGGCGTCGGCCCCATCGCCCGCGCCATCTACGAGTCCCTGGCCCTGTGCTACCGCCGCACGGTCGAGGCGCTGGAACGGGCGCGCGGCCGCGCCGTCACCGCCCTGCACATCGTCGGCGGCGGCAGCAACAACGAGATGCTCAACCGCTTCACCGCCGACGCCCTCGGCATCCCCGTGCTGGCCGGCCCTTCGGAGGCCACGGCCATCGGCAACCTGCTGATGCAGGCAAGGGCCCTGGGCGAAGTCGGCGACCTGTGGGAGATGCGGCGCATCGTGGGCGAGTCCTTCCCCGCCCGGCGCGTAGAGCCCGGCGACCGCGCCCCCTGGGACGCGGCCTACGCCCGCTACTTGGACATCTGCGCCCGCTAAGAGCGTTAGGAGAGAGAAACCTTGGAACAGACATCCCTGTTTGCCCGCCCGGACGACGGCGGCCTGGACCGCAGCCAGCCCCTCGCCGCCCGCCTGCGCCCCCGCAGCCTGGAGGAGTACGTGGGGCAAAAGCACCTGCTCGGCCCGGGCAAGGTGCTGCGCCGCCTGATCGAGAGCGACCAGATCTCCTCCATGATCTTCTGGGGCCCGCCGGGCGTTGGCAAGACCACGCTGGCCCGCATCATCGCCCACCGCACCCGGGCCGCCTTCATCGACTTTTCCGCCGTCACCAGCGGCATCAAGGAGATCCGCGCCATCATGCAGCGCGCCGAGGAGGCCCGCGCCCTGGGCGAGCGCACGATCCTCTTTGTGGACGAGATCCACCGCTTCAACAAGGCACAGCAGGACGCCTTCCTGCCCTTTGTGGAGAAGGGCAGCATCGTGCTCATCGGCGCCACCACGGAGAACCCCTCCTTTGAGATCAACGGCGCGCTCCTTTCCCGCTGCAAGGTGTTCGTGCTCCAGGCCCTGGGCACGCAGGACCTGGTGGAGCTGCTGCAGCGGGCCCTGCGCGACGAGCGCGGCTTTGGCGGGCAGGAGGTGCGCATCGCGCCGGACCTGCTGGAGGCCATCGCCGTCTTTGCCAATGGCGACGCCCGCTCCGCCCTGCAGACGCTGGAGATGGTCGTGCTCAACGGCGACATGGACGCCTCCGGCGCCGTCACCGTCACGCGCGAGACGCTGGCGCAGTGTACCTCGCGCCGCTCCCTGCTCTACGACAAGAAGGGCGAGGAGCACTACAACCTCATCTCCGCCCTGCACAAGTCCATGCGCAACTCCGACCCCGACGCCGCAGTCTACTGGCTGGCCCGCATGCTGGAGGCGGGGGAGGACCCGCTCTACGTCGCCCGGCGCGTGGTGCGCTTTGCCAGCGAGGACGTGGGCCTTGCCGACCCCCGCGCGCTGGAGCAGGCCGTGGCCGCCTACCAGGCCTGTCACTTCAACGGCATGCCCGAGTGCACGGTGAACCTGACGCAGGCCGTGATCTACCTGTCCCTGGCCCCCAAGTCCAACGCCATGGAAGTGGCCTACAACGCCGCCCGCGACGACGCCCTAAAGCAGCTGGACGAGCCCGTGCCCCTGGTCATCCGCAACGCGCCCACGCGCCTTATGCAGGACCTCGACTACGGCAAGGGCTACCAGTACGCCCACGATACCAAGGAGAAGATGGCGCGCATGCAGTGCCTGCCCGACTCCCTCGTCGGCCGCGCCTACTACCGCCCCACCGAGGAAGGCCTCGAGGCCCGCTTCCGCTCCCGCCTGGAGGCCATCAAGGCCTGGAAGGCCGGCAAAACCGACTCCCCCAAGTAAACAGCGGCGCGCCGCCGGAGACATTTCTCCGGCGGCGCGCTTTTTTTGTTCACTGACAGGCTCGGGCGGCGTCCCACTGCGATTTGCGCGCGCTGCGCAGGTCGTCAAAATCGCCCAGGTCTTCGATGCGCACGTGCGCGCAGTCCACGCCCGCCCCCGGCGCCGCTTCCCGCGCCGCCAGCGTGGCCGGGTAGCGCCCGTCCAGCTGTCCGCGCAGGCTCTCCGCCCGCAGACGGCAGATCTCCCCCAGCGTCTCCACCGCCAGCGCGTGGTCCGCGGCGCTGCAAAAGGCGGTGGGGTCCCTTTCCACATACGGGGCGATGCGCGCGGAAACCTCCGTTAGCACCGCCGCAAAGCGGCCGCTCTCCATGTATGTGCGCAAAAACTCGTCCAGGACCTCGCGGTAGCGGGCAAAGATCTCGTCCTGAAGCATCAGGTTGTGGTACAGCGGCCTGTTCCGCATCACCTCCCCCTCCCAGGGCGTGAAGACGGGATAGTTGATCAGCGTCTCCGCCTCGCGGATCGGCTCCGACATGCCAAGCGCGTACGTGCCAAAGGCCAGGTTGTAGTCCCAGGGCAGCATCGCCAGCTTCCCGTTTTTCTCGTAGAGCAGGTAGTTGTGCCCCGTCGGCCCGATGTAGCTGTCCCAGTTCATCACAAAGCTCTGCACCGCGAAGTAGCGCAGCACCGTCTCGACATCCACGGCGGCGCCGGGATCGGGGCCGCTCAGCGCCTGGATCGCCCGCACCAGCCGCCGCGCGTCCGCCTCGCGATAGGGGAGAAGCGCGTTTTCGAATATGGCGGGATAGTTCGCCGGATCGCTGCCGCAGTCGCGCAGCGCCAGATCGGCGTTCTCGTCCGCAAGGCGGCGGTAGTCCGGCTTGTACAGCTGCCCGTGCCGCGCCCCGAATTCCCGCCGCGCAAAGCTCTCTTCCGGCTCCTCCAGTGCCAGGTACAGCCCGAAGTCCACGCCGTTTACCGTGACAAAGGCGAAACTGCACAGGGGCGAGGGCACGCCGAGAAAGTCCATCATGTCCAGCGCCATGTAGGTCTTCAGATAGCTGTTGTCCTGAAACGAGGCGTCCAAAGAGAGCTTGTCCAGCCCAAGATAGTTTCCGCCCGGCACATAGTGATCGAACTCCAGCTTCAGGCTGTAGCGCGCAAGGCCGTATTCCTCCGTAAGGCGCAGCGAGTTGTTCCCCTTGGCCCGCAGCCCCACGTTCTCCATCCGCCGCCCGTCGATCGTCACCCGGCAGGGGATGTACGCTTCCTGCGGCGCCGCGGCGAGAAAAGCGGCGAAGTCCTCGATGGCAAGGTCGATCTCGTGCACGCGGCTGCGGTCGAACAGCGCCAAGACGTAGTCCGCCTCCGCCGCGCCCCCCAGATCCGGCGCCAGGAGCAGCACGACGGCGAGCAGCGCCAGTAGCCCCAGCGCGAGAAGCAGCTTCTCGATCCGGTCCCGCATGGCGCTCCCCTCCCAACAGAAACGTCAGTCGTCGTAGTCTGAATCGCCGTAGCCCGAGTCGCTGTACCCGGAGTCATTGTACCCGGAATCGCTGTACCCGGAGTCATTGTACCCGGAATCGCTGTACCCGGAGTCGCCGCGATTCGGTCCGTAGTCCGTGTAGGCGTAGTCTGTCGCCGGTCCATAGCCCGTGTCCCCGTCGGCGTTGGGGCCATAGTCGGTGTCTTTGTAGTCGGTCACGCCATCGGCGTTGGGGCCATAGTCGGTGTCGTTGTAGTCGGTCACGCCGTCGGCGTTGGGGCCGTAGTCGGTGTCATTGTAGTCGGTCACGCCATCGGCGTTGGGGCCGTAGTCGGTGTCATTGTAATCGGTGTAGCCGCGGTCCGGCAGGGCGCTGGGGGCGGGCGAGACAGCGGGGGCAGGCGAGGCGCTGGGCGTCGCCACCGTCGCGCCCAGGTGCAGCGCCGCCGCGGCATCCTGCGCGCTGCGGCTCA
>CALWKN010000063.1 GCA_944381265.1 uncultured Clostridia bacterium | reverse complement strand
ATACCGGAAACGGTTCCTACGGAACCGTTCCTCGCGGCGTACACGCCGCCGCTGCGGATTGAAGATGAAGGGGCTGCGGCCCCTTCATGCATCCCCAAGAGAGCGATCCTACTTTTTCGACAGTCTGAGAGCGACGCATCGCCGTCCCTCTTTTTGCAAAGGAGGAGAGACCCATGGAACTGCGCGACAAAAACGGCCTGACGGAGCGGGAGTACCTGGCGCAATACCGGGCCGACAAGTACCCGCGGCCTTCGCTCACGGCGGACGTCTGCGTCTTTGCCCGCGGGGAAGGCGGCGCGCTGCGCGTGCTGCTGATCCGCCGCGGCGGCCATCCCTTCCTCGGCTGGTGGGCGCTGCCGGGCGGCTTCGTCTCGCCGCATGAGACGGCGGAAGAGGCCGCCGCGCGCGAGCTGGAAGAGGAGACGCACTTAAGCGGCCTGGAGCTCTTCCCCGTGGGCGTGTTCAGCCGCCGGGGGCGCGACCCGCGCGGCTGGACCGTCTCCAGCGCCTATGCCGCGCTCCTCCCCGTTGAGGCGCCCGAGGTCCGCGCCGGAGACGACGCCGCGCGCGCCTGTTGGTTCGACGTGGACTTTGCCTGCGCGGGCGACAGAGCCCGCCTGACGCTGCGCGCAGCGGGGGTGGAGCTGCGCGCCGAAGAGACGATCCGGCGCTGCGAGACGCCCTTTGGCACGGCGCTGCGCCCAGGCGAGGGCGAGGGCCGGGGCCTTGCCTTTGACCACGGGGAGATCCTCCTCTGCGCGCTGCTTCGCCTGCGCTGAAGCGCCCATTTTGCAAAGCGCGCCGCCCGCCTTTTGCGCGGACGGCGCGCTTTTTCTGTCTTGCGCGCCGCGCCTTTTGCGGGAAAGCGGCAGACGTATTATTATCCTGTTAAATCCCACGGGTTTTCTTTTATTTCATGCAAAAATCTGCTATAATATATAAGTAGGAAATTTCTTCGGGCGAGGAGGGATCCCATGGTTCTGCACATCGGCAGCGACGTATTTGTGCCGCTGGAGGCCGTCGTGGCCGTGCTGGACATCGCCGCTTTGCCCGGCGCTGCTTCCGCGCCGTCCGCCGCCTCTTCCGTGGCAGGCGAGGTCCGCTCTATCGGCGCCGGCCCGGCCAAGTCCGTGGTCGTCACCGCCGAAAACGAGCGGCGCGTGTTTTTTTTATCTCCCATTTCCGCAAGCACGCTGCGCCGGCGCGCGGAGCAGCGTTTCGGCTAAGATTGAGGTGAGGGCATGACAGAACAGATCAACCACTATGACGCCACCAACATCCAGGTGCTGGAGGGGCTGGAGGCCGTGCGCCGCCGCCCGGGCATGTACATCGGCTCCACCGACGAGCGCGGGCTGCACCACCTGGTCTACGAGATCGTGGACAACTCCATTGACGAGGCCATGGCCGGCGTCTGCAACACCATCCAGGTCACAATCGAAGAGGACAACTCCATCTGCGTCACCGACAACGGCCGCGGCATCCCCACCGGCATCCATCCCAAGCTCGGCAAGCCCGCGGTGGAGGTCTGTCTGACCGTGCTGCACGCCGGCGGCAAGTTCGGCGGCGGCGGCTACAAGGTTTCCGGCGGCCTGCACGGCGTGGGCATGAGCGTGGTCAACGCTTTGTCCGCCTGGCTGGAGGTGACGGTGGCCCAAAACGGCAACCTCTACCGCCAGGAGTACGAGCGCGGCGTGCCGCTCTACGACCTTAAGATCATCGGCAAGAGCGAGAAGCACGGCACCACCATCCGCTTCCGTCCGGACCCGGAGATCTTTGACGACGTCACCGCCTACTCCTTTGACACGCTGAAAAAGCGCCTGCGCGAGCTGGCCTTCCTCAACGCCGGCATACGCATTGAGCTTACCGACAAGCGCGGCGAAGTACAGAGCCGCGTCTTCCACTACGAGGGCGGCATCCGCTCCTTCATCGAATACCTCAACAAGAACCGCGAGGTGCTCTTCCCCAAGCCCCTGTTCTTCTCCGGCGTCAAGGACGGCACCACGGTCGAGGTGGCGATGCAGTACAACGACTCCTACACCGAGAACGTCTTTACCTTCGCCAACAACATCGACACCTTCGAGGGCGGCACGCATTTGGAGGGCTTCCGCCGGGCGCTGACGCGCGTGGTCAACGACTACGGCCGCAAGGCCAAGATCCTCAAGGACAACGACGCCAACCTCACCGGCGAGGACATCCGCGAGGGGCTGACCGCGGTCGTCTCCGTAAAGCTGCTGGAGCCGCAGTTCGAGGGGCAGACCAAGACCAAGCTTGGCAACGGCGAGGTGCGCGGCTATGTGGACGCCGTGCTCTCCGACGGCCTTGCCACCTTCCTGGAGGAAAACCCCGCCGTGGCCAAGACCATACTGGACAAGTGCCTGATGGCCTCCCGCGCCCGCGAGGCGGCCCGCAAGGCCCGCGACCTCACCCGCCGCAAGAGCGTGCTGGAGTCCACCTCCCTGCCCGGAAAACTGGCCGACTGCACGGAGCGCGACCCCAGCAAGTGCGAGATCTTCATCGTCGAAGGCGACTCGGCCGGAGGCTCGGCCAAGAACGGCCGCGACCGCAACTTCCAGGCCATCCTCCCCCTGCGCGGCAAGATCCTCAACGTGGAAAAGACGCGCCTGGACAAGATCCTGGCCAACGCCGAGATCAAGGCCATGATCACGGCCTTCGGCGCGGGCGTGGGCGACGAGTTCAACCCGGAGAAGCTGCGCTACCACCGCATCGTCTGCATGACGGACGCCGACGTCGACGGCAGCCACATCCGCATACTGCTCCTCACCTTCTTCTACCGCTACATGCGGCCGCTGATCGACGGCGGCTACGTCTACGTGGCCCAGCCGCCGCTGTTTAAGATCACCAAGAACAAGAAGGAGCACTACGTCTACTCCGACGAGGAGCTCTCCGCCTATCTGGACGAGGTCGGCCGCGGCAACGACGTGGTGGTCCAGCGCTACAAGGGCCTGGGCGAGATGAGCGCGCAGCAGCTCTGGGAGACGACGATGGACCCCTCCCGCCGCATCATGAAGCGCGTCAAGCTCGAGGACGC
>CALWKN010000062.1 GCA_944381265.1 uncultured Clostridia bacterium | reverse complement strand
CTTCCGGAGGGGGCGAAGCCCCTGGAGGGCCGTACAAGCCGCAGGCTTGGTAGGCCCGAAACCCCGGGCCGCCGCAGGCGGCACGGGGCGCAGGCGGATGTCACTCGAAAAAATGCAAACTTGCATTTTTTCGAAGCGTGTCGACTTTGTCGACACGCTGTGGGAGGCGCGGCCTCCCCTTGTTCTTGCGGGCACGGCAAAATCGTTTTTATGGAGGGAATGGGATTGGGAGATACGCGCATGCGGGCGCTGGTGGACGAGCTGAACAAGCACGCCTACCGCTACTATGTACTGGACGACCCGACGATCTCGGACGGGGAATACGACAAGCTCTATGACGAGCTGCTGGCACTGGAGAAGGAGACGGGCGTCCGCCTGCCGGACAGCCCCACCCGGCGCGTGGGCGGCGAGCCGCTCAAAGAATTCGTCCAGCACCGGCACTTGGCGCCGCTGTGGTCGCTGGACAAGTCCCAGACCACCGCCGGCCTGCGCGAGTGGGCCGAGCGCGTGGACAAGCTCGCCCCCGGCGGGGAGAAGGAGTACTCCTTGGAGTACAAGTTCGACGGCCTGACCATCAACCTCACCTACGAGGGCGGGCAGCTCGTCGGCGCGGCCACGCGCGGCAACGGCGAAGTGGGCGAGGAGATCCTGCCCCAGGTGCGCACCATACAGAGCGTGCCGCTGTCCATCCCCTTTCTGGGGCGCATGGAGGTGCAGGGCGAGGGCATCATGCCCCTGTCCGCCCTGCGGCGCTACAACGAGACGGCGGAGGAGCCGCTGAAGAACGCCCGCAACGCCGCCGCCGGCGCGCTGCGCAACCTCGACGCGCGCGTCACCGCCAGCCGCCACCTGGACGCCTACTTCTACAACGTCGGCTACATCGAGGGAAAGACGCTGCGCGACCACCATGAGATGCGGCAGTTCCTCATCGACAACCGCTTCCGCGTAAGCCCCTACACCCGCTACTTTACCGACATCGAGGAGCTCATAGAAGCGCTGGACGAGATCGAGACGCACCGCGGCGACCTCGACTTCCTCATCGACGGCGCGGTGATCAAGCTCACGGATTTTGCCCTGCGCGAGCGCCTGGGCTACACCGACCGCTTCCCCCGCTGGGCCATCGCCTTTAAGTTCGAGGCCGAGGAAGCCACCACCCGGCTGCTGTCCGTCAAGTGGGAGGTGGGGCGCACGGGCAAGCTCACGCCGTCGGCGGTGCTGGAGCCGGTGGACATAGGCGGCGTCACCGTCCGGGCCGCCACGCTCAACAACGCCGGGGACATCGCCCGCAAGAAGCTGCGCCTGAACGCCAGGGTCTTCATCCGCCGCTCCAACGACGTCATCCCCGAGATCCTGGGCCGCACGGATGAGCCCCAGCAGGACGAGCGTCAGATCGGGATCCCCGCCGTCTGTCCCGCCTGCGGCGCGCCCCTGGAGCAGCGCGGCGCGCACATCTTCTGCACCAACGAGAACTGTCCGCCGCGCGTCGTCGGGCGCCTGGCCCACTTTGCCGGGCGGGAGGCCATGGACATAGAGGGCTTCTCGGAAAAGACCGCGGCGCTCCTGGTGGAGCAGGGCGTGGTCCGCGATGCCGCCGACATGATGACGCTGACAGAGGACAGGCTGCAGGGCCTGCCCCTGTTCAAGGACAAGCGCATCGAGAACCTGATCGCGGCCGTTGCGCGCAGCAAGGCCCGCCCCTTGGACGCCTTCCTCTTTGCCCTGGGCATCCCCAATGTGGGCCGCAAGACCGCGCGGGACCTGGCCGCCGCCTTCGGCAGCCTGGACGCCGTGCGCGCCGCCTCGCGCGAGGAGCTCATCGCCCTGCCGGACGTGGGCGAGATCGTCGCCGACTCCATCTGCGCCTTCTTTGCCTCCGACTACGGCCGCGGCCTCACCGACCGGCTGCTTGCCGCCGGCTGCGCGCCCGCCTGGGAGAGCCAGCGCCTGGGCGACGCCTTCGAGGGCAGGACCGTGGTGCTCACCGGGACGCTGACCACCATGGGCCGCAAGACCGCTTCCGACCTCATCGCCGCCCACGGCGGCAAGGTCACAGGCTCGGTCTCCGGCAAAACGGACTTTGTCGTGGCCGGAGAAAACGCCGGCTCCAAGCTGGAAAAGGCGGAGAAATTGGGCGTGCGCGTGCTTTCCGAGCAGGAGTTCCTCGACATGGTCGGCCGCGCCCCGCAGGGACGTTAAAAAGCGAAGAATTTCTGTGCATAGGGCCCGGTTTATGGTATAATGGTAAATCAATCGAATGGGAGGGGTGTGCCGTGCGCAGCATGACCGGCTATGGCCGCGGCGCGGCGAGCGCGAATGGGCGCAGCCTGCTCTTGGAGCTCAAGAGCGTCAATCATCGCTTTCTCGACCTGAACTTCCGCCTGCCGCGGTCGTTCGCCGCCCTGGAGGACGCCCTGCGCGGCGAGATCGGCGAAAGGCTGCACCGCGGCCACGTCGACGTCTTTGTCACCTACCGCAACGAGCGGCCCGACCGCCTCAGGGTCGTGGCGGACGCGGGGCTTGCCAAGGGGTACCTTGCCGCTCTGCGCGCGCTTGCCGCGGAGACGGACCTGAATGCGGAGACGACGCTGCGCGACATCGCCGCCTATCCGGACGTGCTGCGCCTGGAGGAGGCGGAGGAGGACGAGGGCACGCTGCGCGAGCTTGTGGTAAAGAGCGTGCGCGAGGCGCTGGATGGCCTTGCCGCCATGCGGGAAAAGGAGGGCGCGCGCCTTAAAGCCGACATAGAGACGCGCCTTGACGCGGTGTCGGCGCTCAACGATCAGGTGGCGCAGCGCGCGCCGGACGTTGCCCGCGAGTACAGGCTCAGGCTGCAGCGCCTGGTGCAGGAGGCGCTGTCCTCTGCGGACGTGGACGAGAGCCGCCTTGCGCAGGAGGTGGCGCTGTTTGCCGACCGCGTCAACATCGACGAGGAGATCGCCCGCCTGCGCAGCCATGTCGGCGCCATGCGCGAGGCGCTGGAGTCGCAGGAGCCCGTCGGCCGCCGCCTGGACTTCATCGTCCAGGAGATGAACCGCGAGGCCAACACCATGGGCAGCAAGGCCCAGGACGCGCAGCTGACCCGCCTTGTCGTGGATTTAAAGTCCGAGATCGAGAAGATCCGCGAGCAGGTGCAGAACATCGAATAGACAAGGGAGGAACCGCTTCGTGGGTGCAAAGCTCGTCAACATCGGCTATGGCAATTTCGCCTCCGCCGCCCGGCTGATCGCCATCATCAGCCCGGACTCGGCGCCGGTCAAGCGCATCGTGCAGGAGGCGCGCGACAGCCGCTCCCTCATCGACGCCACCTACGGCAGGCGCACCCGCGCGGTGCTCATCATGGACAGCGGCCACGTCATACTCTCGGCCGTGCAGCCGGAGACCGTGGCGCACCGCCTGGACGAACCCGAGGAGGAAGACAGCGATGACTAAGGGAAGACTCATCATCATCTCCGGCCCGTCCGGCATCGGCAAGGGCACGGTGTGCAAGGAGCTGTTCAAGCAGGACGATAGCCTCGTCCCCTCCGTGTCCTGGACCACGCGCGAAAAGCGCAAGGGCGAGGAGGAGGGCGTGACCTACTTCTACCGCACGGACGAGGAATTCGACCGCATGATCGAAAGCGGCGGCTTCCTGGAGTACGCCGGCATCTACGGCGGGCGCTACGGCACGCCGCGCGACTATGTGGAAAAGCGCATGGCCGAGGGCAAGAACGTGATCCTGGAGATCGAGACCAAGGGCGCCATGGCCGTGATGGAGAAGGCGCCGGAGGCGGTGTCCATCTACCTTCTGCCGCCCACCATGCGCGTGCTGCGCGACAGGCTCGTCGGCCGCGGGCGCGAGGGCTACGAAAAGGCCATGGAGCGCTTCCGCTGTGCCTACGGCGAGATCGACCTTGCCCGCGCCTACCGCTACGTCATAGTGAATGAAGACTTACACGACACCGTGCAGAAGATCGAGGACGCGCTGCGCGGCGCCTACCGGAACCCCGAGGACCTCGAAGACCGCATCCGCATACTGAAGGAGGAGACCGAATTATGATCATCGATCCGCCGATCACATCCCTTGCCAAGCGCGTGGACTGCCGCTACACGCTCATCGTCGAAGTCGCCAAGCGCGCCCGCCAGCTCGTGGCCGGGGCCGAGCCCCTGATCGCCACCGACGAAACCAAGCCCGTCTCCATCGCCGTGCGCGAGGTGGACCAGGGCCTTGTCACCTACGCCCCCGGCGAGGACTAGGGCGTCCTGCCCCGCGGGAAGCGGGGCAGACGCCGCGGCGGGCCTGCCCATAGAGCGGGCTTTGGCCCCGCCGCGGCCGCTTTTTTCTACGACAGCAGGGAGGGGAAATCCATGGATCTCAGCGGCAAGCACGTGGTGCTGGGCATCACCGGCGGCATCGCCGCCTACCGCGCCGCGGACATCGCCCGCGCCCTCACCAAGCGCGGCGCGCGCGTCCACTGCATACTCACAAAGAACGCCACGCACTTCATCACTCGCCAGACGATGGAGACGCTCACCGGCTGCCCGGCCGTGGTCGACATGTTCGAGCGCCCGGCGACCATGGAGGTGGAGCACATCGCCCTGGCCAAGCAGGCCGACGTCTTCCTCGTGGCCCCGGCCAGCGCCAACTTCCTTGGCAAGGTGGCCGCGGGCGTGGCGGACGACATGCTCACCACCACCATCATGGCCACGCGCGCGCCCATCGTCATCGCGCCCGCCATGAACACCAATATGTACGAAAGCCCCGTCACGCAGCGCAATCTGCGCACGCTGCGGGAGCTTTTGCACGTAAATTTCGTCGAGCCTGCGGTGGGGCTGCTGGCCTGCAACGACGTGGGCAAGGGCCACATCGCCTCCAACGAGGAGATCCTCTCCGCCGTGGAGCGCGCCCTTGCGCCAAAGGACCTTTCCGGCTGCCGCGTGCTCGTCACCGCCGGGCCGACGCGGGAGAAGATCGACCCGGTGCGCTACATCACCAACCGCTCCTCCGGCCGCATGGGCTATGCGCTGGCCGAGGCGGCGGCGCAGCGCGGCGCGCAGGTGACGCTCGTCTCCGGGCCGGTGGCGCTGGACTGCCCGTATGGGGTGGAGCGCGTGTTCGTGGAGAGCACGCAGGACCTCTTTGACGCCATGGCCCGCCTGTGCCCGGCCCAGGACGTGATCGTGCAGGCCGCCGCCCCGGCCGACTACCGCCCGGCGCAGCCCGCCGCCCACAAGATCAAGAAGCAGGACGGCGCGGCGCTGGAGCTTCTCCTCACCGAGAACCCGGACGTCGCCGCCATGGTGGGCGAGAGGCGGCGCCCCGACCAGGTCCTCGTCGCCTTTGCCGCCGAGACGGACGATCTGCGCGCCAACGCCCACAGGAAGCTGACAAAAAAGCACGCCGACCTGCTCGTCGGCAACGACGTGACAAAGCCCGGCGCGGGCTTTGACGTGGAGACCAACATCGTCACGCTCTTTGACGGCGAGGGCGAGGAGCCGCTGCCCATGCTGCCAAAGCGCGAGGTGGCCGAGCGCATACTCGACCGCTGCGTCCGGCTGCTCAAGCAAAAGCGCGCCGCCGAAACGTAGAGCGCCGCCCGGAGGCGCGCGGAGAGGACAGAAGGGGGGAGGGGAAAAGCGTGTACGCGCGGGTGATCGTGGACATCAACAGCGAGCAGGTGGACCGCCTCTTTACCTACAGCGTGCCGGAAGACATGGAGCTGATGCCGGGCGAGCGCGTGCTGGTGCCCTTTGGCCCGCGCAGGCTCTACGGCGTGGTGCTGGAGACCGCGCGGGAGACGGACGTCGCGCCGGAGAAGCTGCGCCCCGTGCTCTCCCGCGTGGACGACGAGCCCCTGGTGCTGCCGGAGCTGCTGGACCTGGCCCGCTTTCTTTCCTCGGAGTACCGCTGCACGCTGGCCGCCGCCCTGCGGCTGCTGCTCCCCTCCGGCATGCGCGAGGGCGCGCGGCCGCTGACCCGCCTGTCCGTCGCCCTCGTGGGGGACGCGGACGAGGCCCTTGCCCGCTGCAAGCGCGGCGAGCGGCAGCGCCAGCTCATCGAGTTCCTGGCCGGGCGCCCCGAGGGCGCGCTGCTGACCGAGCTGCCCTTCCCCGGCGCCCCGGCCGTGGCCCGCGCGCTGGAGAAGAAGGGGCTGGCGCGCATCGCCCCGCGCGCCGTGCGCCGCCGCCCCTACGAGGACCTGCCGGAGGAAGGGGCCGCCGTCTCCCTCTCGCCCGGGCAGGCAAACGCGCTGGAGCGCATCTGCGCGACGCTGGACGGCGAGCCGGGCGCCTTCCTGCTGCACGGCGTCACCGGCAGCGGCAAGACGGAGGTCTACATCCGCGCCGTGCGCGAGGCGCTGCTGCGCGGCAAGGGCGCGATCCTGCTGGTGCCGGAGATCGCCCTGACGCCGCAGATGGTGGCCTGGTTCCGCGCGCGCTTTGGAGACGTTGCCGCGGTGCTGCACTCGCGCCTGTCCGGCGGCGAGCGCGCCGACGAGTGGCGGCGCATCCGCGAGGGGAGGGCGCGCGTGGTCATCGGCGCGCGCTCGGCGGTGTTCGCGCCGGTGGAGTCCCTGGGGCTGCTCATCGTGGACGAGGAACACGAGGCCACCTACCGCAGCCAGACCCACCCCTGCTACGACGCCCGCGACGTGGCCCGCGCCCGCTGCCGCCTGCAGGGCGCGACGTTGGTCCTGGGCTCGGCCACGCCCGCGGTGGAGACGTATTCGCGCACGCTCGCCGGGCACAACGTGCTGCTGGAGATGCCCCAGCGCGTCGCCGGCCGCCCCCTGCCGGAAGTGACGCTCGTGGATATGCGCAAAGAGCTCATCGCCGGCAATCGCAGCATGTGCCCGCAGGCGCTGCGCGACGCGGTGGAGGAGACGCTCCTTGCCGGACAGCAGATCGTGCTCTTCCACAACCGCCGCGGCTACGCCAATTTCGTCAAGTGCCGCGCCTGCGGCTACACCGTGCACTGCCCCCACTGCGACGTCACCATGACCTACCACCTGAGCGACGAGACGCTGCGCTGCCACTACTGCGGCGCTTCCATGTCCGCGCCCCACACTTGCCCCGCCTGCGGCTCGCCCTTCATCCGGCGCTTTGGCGTGGGCACCGAGCAGGTGGAGCAGAAGTTCCGCGAGATCTTCCCCCGGGCCCGCGTGCTGCGCATGGACAACGACACCACCCGCGGCAAGGACGACCTGACGCGCATACTCACCGCCTTTCGCCGCGGGGAGGCGCAGGTGCTGGTGGGCACGCAGATGGTGGCAAAGGGCCACGACTTCCCCGGGGTGACGCTGGTGGGCGTGATCATGGCGGACATGACGCTGAACCTGCCCGACTACCGCAGCGAGGAGCGCACCTTCCAGCTGCTGACGCAGGTGGCGGGCCGCGCCGGGCGGGGGGAGACCCCCGGCCGCGTGGTCATACAGAGCTATGAGCCGGAGCACTACGCCATCGCCATGGCCGCGACGCAGGACTACCGCGCCTTCTACCAGGCGGAGATCACCCGCCGCCGCCGCCGGCTCTACCCGCCCTACGCGCTGCTGAGCCGGCTGCTCGTCACCTCCCGCAGCGAGAGCGACGCCCGCGCCGAGGCCGAGCTCCTGGGGCTGGAAGTGGACGCCTGGTTCCGCGAGACGCCCGAGCGCCGCCGCAAGGTCATACAGGTGCGCGCCATGGAGGCGCCGCTTTCCCGCATACGCGACGAGTTCCGCCACCAGGTCTTCGTAAAGCTCTACGCCGTGGGCTCGGCAGAGCCTTTGCAGTACCTGTCGGACCTGGCCCGCGCCCGCCGCGCCGAGGGCGTCAAGGTCGATCTGGAGGTCGATCCCGTGAGCTTCCTCTGAGCGCGCCTAAGGTTTCCCCCCGTCAATCCCCTGTACAGCAAGAAAGGATGAAGTGCATATGGCGCTGAGAAATATCGTCAAGGTCGGCGACGACGTGCTGCGCAAGAAGTGCCGCGCCGTCACCATGATCGACGCAAAGACCCACCAGCTCCTGGACGACATGGCCGAGACCATGCACAACGCCAACGGCGTCGGGCTCGCCGCGCCGCAGGTCGGGCTGCTGCGCCGCATCGTCGTCATCGACATAGGCGAGGGCGTGATCGAGCTGATCAACCCCGAGATCCTGGAAACGCGCGGCGAGCAGAGCGGCGAAGAGGGGTGCCTGTCCGTGCCGGACACCTGGCTGCCCGTCTCCCGGCCAAACTTCGTCAAGGTCCGCGCCCTGGACCGCTTCGGCAAGAGCTTTACGATGGAAGGCGAGGGCCTGCTGGCGCGCGCCTTCTGCCACGAGATCGACCACCTGGACGGCCGCCTCTTCACCGACGTCTACCGCGCCCAGCAGAAGAGCCGTCCCGCCGCCGGGAAAAAGGAGTAAGGCCGCCTATGCGCATCGTTTTCATGGGCACGCCGGAGTTTGCCGTGCCCTCGCTCCGCGCCCTGCTCGACGGCGGCTACGAGGTCGCCGCCGCCGTCACCCAGCCCGACCGCCCCGTCGGCCGCAAGGGGAAGCTCACCCCGCCGCCGGTCAAGGTCTTTGCCCAGAGCCGCGGCGTGCCCGTGCTCCAGTTCGAGCGCATCCGCCGCCCGGAGGGCCGCACGGCGCTGGAGGCGCTGCAGCCCGACCTCTTTGTCACCGCGGCCTTCGGCCAGATCCTCTCGCAGAAGGTGCTGGACATCCCGCGCCTTGGCACGATCAACGTCCACGCCTCGCTCCTGCCCGCCTACCGCGGCTCCGCGCCCATCAACTGGTGCCTGGTCAACGGCGAGACGCGCACGGGCGTGACCACCATGATGACCGACATCGGCATCGACACAGGCGACATGCTCCTGCGCGACGAGATCGAGATCGGCCCGGAGGAAAACGCCGAGACGCTCACCTGCCGCCTGGCAGAGCTTGGCGCGGGCACGCTTTTGCGCACGCTGCGCGCCCTTGCGGACGGCACGCTCACCCGCACGCCGCAGGACGAGAGCGCGGCCAGCTACTACCCGATGCTCCGCAAGGAGATGGGGCGCCTGGACCCGGCGCTGCCCGCGCGCGCGCTGCACGACCGCGTGCGCGGCCTCTACCCCTGGCCGGGCGCCTATCTGGAGACGGCGGGCGGCGCGCTCAAGGTCCTCTTTAGCCGCGCCCACGACGAGGACAGCGGGCTTGCCCCCGGCCTCGTCGCTTCCGCCGACAAGGCGCGCGGCCTGCGCATCGCCTGCGGCGCGGGCACGCTGGAGATCCTCGAGCTCCAGGCCCCCGGCGGCAAGCGCCTGCCCGCCGACGCCTTTCTGCGCGGCCATCCCCAGACCCCCGGCGCGCCCTTCGCCCTCTAAAAAGACGGGCGCGCGCATCTTTTGCAGCGAGCCAGGCGGCCTTTGCGCCTGGAAACGATCGGAGGAGAGAGCATGAGCGAAAAACGCCCCCCCGCCAAACGAACCTCAAAGCCCGAGCCGGGCCCGAAGCCCGCATCGGGTCCGCGGCCCGCGCCGGGCCCGAAGCCCTCGCAGGGTTTGAAGCCCGCATCGGGCCCGCGGAGTCGTTCTTCCGCCCGGCAGGACCCGCGCGGCCCGGCCCCGGCGCGCCTTGCGGCGCTGGAGGCGCTGATGGACGTCACCTCCGCCGACGCCTACGCCGGACTTGCGCTGACGCGCCGCATCGCCGCCTCGCATTTGTCCGCCCGCGACAGGCGCCTTATGACGGAGCTGTTCTACGGCACGCTGGAGAACCGCATCTGCCTGGACCACATGCTCTCCTTCTACATGGAGCGCCCCTGCGAGGAGCGCGTGAGCCAGGAGATCCTGCGCATGGGGATGTACCAGCTCCGCTTCCTGGACAAGATCCCGGCAAGCGCCGTCTGCTCCGACGCGGTGGAGCTGGCGCGGCGCTTTAAGCGCGAGAGCATGGCCGCCCTGATCAACGGCGTGCTGCGCGCCGCCGCAAGGGAGCCGGGGCGCGTCGTCTTCCCGCAGGACGAGCGCGAAGCCCTGGCCCTGCGCTCGTCCTTCCCCAGGTTCTTGGTGGACCGCTTCTTTGACGAGTTCGGGCCGGACTTTGCCCGCGCTTTGCTCACCTACCGCCACAGGGAGAGCACCGTCACCGTCCGCCCTAACGCCGCGCGCCTTAGCGACGAGGCGTTTGAAACCTACCTCACCGGGCAGGGCTTTGCCTGGGAGAAGGGCTGCGTGCCCGGGGCCTATCGCCTGAGCGGCGGCTTTGTCGCCCAGCACCCGGGCTTCCGCGCCGGGCTGTACTCCGTCATGGGCGAAGGGTCCATGCTGGCGGCCATGGCCGTGGGCGCAAAGCCCGGCATGCAGATCCTGGACGCCTGCGCCGCCCCCGGCGGCAAGACCTGCTACCTGGCGGAACGCATGGGCGGGGCCGGTCGTGTATATGCGTGGGACCTCTACGAGCACCGCACCGCCCTCATCGCCGCCGCCGCCCGGCGACTTACCTTGGACAACATCCGCCCCCGCGTGCGCGACGCGCGCGACTTTTTGCCGCAGGACGCCGGGCGCATGGACGCCGTGCTCCTGGACGCCCCCTGCTCCGGCCTTGGCGACTACCTGTCCAAGCCCGACATCAAGTACCGCGTCAGCGCCGAGGGCATCGACGCGCTGCGCAATGTCCAGCGGGAGCTGCTCGACACCTGCGCCCGCTATGTAAAGCCCGGCGGCGCGCTCGTCTACTCCACCTGCACGCTGCTCAAAGAGGAGAACGAGGACAACGTCCGCGCCTTCCTCGCCGCGCACAAGAATTTTGCCCCCGCCGACCTGCACGGCCTCATCCCGGACGCCTTTGCCGACCGGGCCCGGGACGGCATGCTCACGCTCTATCCGCATCTGGACGGCATCGACGGCTTCTTCCTCGCCCGCTTAACGCGCGTGGGCTAGAAGGGGAAGAAACGCGGACTTTCACACATACGCGCCCCCCTTAGACGCGGGGGAGAGAGGAGGAGAGGACATGGAAGACTGCCTTTGCGGGCTGTATCTTGCGGAATTGACGGAATGGATGCGGACGCTCGGCGAGCCGGCCTTTCGCGCCAAACAGGTCTACGGATGGCTTATGAAGGGCGCGGACTACGAGGAGATGCGCAACCTGCCCGCCGCGCTGCGGGACAAGCTCGCCTCCGCCCGCCCGGCCCTTGGGGTCAGGATCATAAAGACGCTGCGCTCGCAGAAGGACGGCACGGAGAAGTACCTCTTCTCCCTTTCCGACGGCAACGTGGTCGAGGGCGTGCTCATGCGCTATCACTACGGCAACACGCTGTGCATCTCCTCCCAGGTGGGCTGCCGCATGGGCTGCGCCTTCTGCGCCTCCACGCTGGAAGGGCGCGTGCGCGACCTCACGGCCGGGGAAATGCTGGGCCAGGTCCTCGCCGTCAACCGCCTGCACGCCGAAAAGGACAAGCGCGGCGTCACCAACATCGTCATGATGGGCAGCGGCGAGCCGCTGGACAACTATGAAAATACGCTGCGTTTCCTGCGCCTGGTCAGCGCGCCGGAGGGCATCGGCATCAGCCTGCGCAACGTCTCCGTCTCCACCTGCGGCATCGTGCCGCGCATCTTGGACCTGGCAAAGGAAGACCTGCCGATCACGCTCTCCATCTC
>CALWKN010000061.1 GCA_944381265.1 uncultured Clostridia bacterium | reverse complement strand
TCCTCCTGCTCGTCGTGCGCGAGAGGGTGGCGTCTCCCCCGCTGCGCGTCCTGCTGCTGCTCGCGCTGACGCTCCTGTCCCTTGGCAGCGACTGGGCGCTGCTCGCCCCGATCTTCACGCTGCTGTTTGCCTGGGCCGGCACTTCCCGGCCGCGCCTGCATATCGCCTTCCTTGTCTCGGCGCTTTTGTTTGGCCTTACGAGCTTTTTGGGCGACGTGGGGCGCTTTCCGCCCGCGCGCAATCTGCTCCTCTCGCTGGGGAGCATGGTGGGCATCTTCCTTTCCGCCGCGGTCCTGCTCTGCTTCTACAACGGCCGGCGGGCAAGGCGCGGGCGGCGGTTCTTTCAGTGGTTTTTCTACCTCTTTTACCCGCTGCACCTACTGCTGCTCGGCATACTGCGGCTCTGCCTGTAAACGCAAAAAACTGCCCCGCCTGCGAAAGATCCCTTGCAGGCGGGGCGGTTCCTGTCAAAAGCGCAGCAGCATGTCGTTCCAGGCGGCGCCGCCGTGTGTGGAGGCGGACACGCCCTGGCAGACGAAGCCGAACTTCTCGTAATAGGGCTTCAAGCGGTCCTTGCAGGTGAGCACGACGCCCCGGCAGCCGCGGGCGCGGGCCGTGTCGATCAGGCGGTTCAGCAGCGCCGCGGCCACGCCCCGGCGGCGGAATGCGGGCAGCACGTCCAGGCCGAACACCGTCTGGTAGGCGCCGCCGGGGCGGTGCAGCCCCGTGTCGTGGTAGAGCGCGTCCGGCAGCGCCGGGGCGTCGGTGGTGCAGCCGTTGACAAAGCCCACCACCGTGCCGTCCTCTTCCGCCACGAAGAAGTTCTCCGGGAAGGCGGCAAAGCGGGCGCGGATCTGCGCTTCCCCCGCGGCCTCCGCCGCGGGAAAGCAGACGCGCTCGATCTCGATGAGCGCGGGGACGTCATTTTCCTTGGCTGGGCGCAGAATCATGCGTTTCCCTCCTTGCGCGGGCGGCGGGGACGGCGCGGGCCGCGCGCCTGCGCCTCGGATGCGGCGGCGCGGCGGGCCAGGACGTCGGCCGCGCGCTCGGGCGTGGCCAGGTACACGCGCTGGTTCATCGCCAGCTTGTCGTTGTACAGGCGCTTAAAGTGCATCTGCGCGTAAGCCGTGCCGTGCTCCGGACAGTCGCACAAGGCCATGTAGCGCCCGTGCCCGGCGTCGAACCAGGGCACGGTCAGCTTCGTCTCGCCGCCGCAGACCGGGCAGGGCACGCTCGTCAGGCTCTTGTCCGCCAGCGCGTCGTCGTAGTGGGTGAAGTGCGTCTGCACCGCGCGCGTGGCCGAGCGGGCGGCCAGCGCCTCGTCCGCGACGGCGCTGCGCAGCGCGGCGAGCTTTTCCTCCGGCGCTTCCTCCAGCGCCGCGCGCAGACGCGCCATCAGACGCGCGGTGTAGAGCGCGTCGTTGAGGGCGCGGTGGGCGGGCAGGTCCATCTCCATGCCCAGCGCCTCCATGGCGGTGGAAAGGCCCACCTGCACGCCGGGCTTGTCGGTCAGAAGGTGCGCGTAGACCAGCTGCAGGTTGAGCGGCGGCTCCAGCGGCAGATCCCGCTCGTAGAAGCGCGCGTTGCGCAGCAGCACGGGGTAGTCGTCCGGCCCCCAGGTACACAGGCGCGCCCCCGGGCCGCACCACTTGAGGAAGGCGGAAAAGGCGCGGGGAAAGCTCACGCCGTTTTCGAGCTCCTCCGGCTCGATGCCCGTCACCTCGCGGATGTGCTTGTCGAGCACCGGGTAGATCTTAGGCTTGATGATGTACTGCTGCTCGTCCAAAAGGCGCAAGTCGCGGTCCAGCTTGACCGCGCCGATCTCGATGATCTCGTGCGGCATGGCGCGGTTGGGGCGGCTGGCGCGCTGGTTCCACTCCAGGTCCATCACCACAAAACACGCCGCATCTTCGGGTATGATCTTCTGCATAAAAAAACGAAACTCCTTCGCGCCGTCTGTCGGCGCTCCTCTTTCTTCTTCGGATGTATCCGGCGCATGCCGCCAAATTTCATTGTACGGAACATGGGCCGCTCTGTCAATGCCCGGGGGCTTTTTTTCCGCTCTTTGCTGTGTTATGCTTTCTATAACAGAAAAAAGGAGGGACTCCCATGCCGCTTGTCCGCAACTTCCTGGAGACGCCGCTGCACGACGACTGCATCCACGAGGGCGAAGGCCTCTGCCATCACGCCACGATACTGCCCGGCTCCTGCTTCGAGGCGCCGATCCGCTTTGTCAACTACACCATACTGCCCCCGGGCGCGAGCTTCGGCCTGCACGAGCACGGCGACGACAACGAGCTCTACATCCTCCTCTCCGGCCGCGGCCGCTACACCTGCAACGGCGAGACCGTGCCCTGCAAGGCGGGCGACATACTGGTCAACCCCGCCTTCGGCTCCCACGCCATCCGCAACGACGGGGAAGAGGAGATGCGCGTGCTCGTCATCGAGGCCTACAACCGATAACACGGATGAAAGGAGCGTTTTTCATGCAATACACTTCTCTTGGCGATTCCGGCATACAGATCTCCCGCATCGTACACGGCTGCATGGAGCTGGGCGGCGGCGCCTGGGACGTGCGCCCGGACGCGGAGAACGCCGCCCTGCTGCACACCGCCCTGGAGCACGGCGTCACCGCCTTTGACACCGCCGAAAGCTACGGCGGCGGCCATTCCGAGGAGGTCGTGGGCCGGACGCTCGCGCCGCTGCGCGACAAAGTCGTGCTCTGCACCAAGGTCTCCAAGGAGCACCTGCACAAAAAAGACGTCCTCGCCGCCTGCGAGGGGAGCCTGAGGCGCCTTCGGACCGACTACATCGACCTCTACTACATCCACTGGCCCAATCCGGACATCGAGATCGGCGAAACGATGGAGGCCTTCGAGCTGCTCAAAGCGCAAGGCAAGATCCGCGCCATCGGCGTGTCCAACTTCTCGGTGGCGCAAATGCGCGCGGCGCAGCGCTATGCCCGCCTCGACGCCCTGCAGCCGGAGTACAACCTGCTCTGCCGCGGCATCGAGGACGAGACGCTCGCCTTCTGCCGCGAGAACCACATCGCCGTGCTCACCTACAACTCCATCGCCAAGGGGATACTCTCCGGCGTTTTCCACTTCGGCGGCGCGCGCGTGACGGACTTCCGCACCGCCAAGCCCCTCTTCCAGGAAAAGGCGCTGGCGGAGGAGCTGCCCCTGCTGGAACTCCTGCGCGACATCGCGCAGGCGCACAGCGCCAGCCTTGCGCAGGTGGCGCTCGCCTTCAGCCTCTCGCGTCAAGGGGTGAGCGGCACGATCGTGGGCACGCAGAACCCGGCGCACTTCCTGGACAACCTGGCCGGTGCCGAGCTCGCCCTCTCGCAGGCGGAGATTTCCGCCCTGGACGAGACGAGCGCCCGCGTGCTGCGGACGCTGAACGCCTAAAGCTCGTTTCGAAGGCCAAAAAAACGCGCTCGCCCGTATATTTTGCGGGGGAGCGCGTTTTTTGCCGCCTTACTCAGCCCAACTCGTCGCCTAAGAAGGTCACGGTCACGGCGTAGACGTGGTCGTAGTCGTACTGGGCGTAGCTCTCCGGCTGGAAGAACTCCGAAACGTCGTAGGAGACGATCTCGTCGCTGTCGCTGATCACCTGGACCGCCAGGGGGATCTCCTCGCCGATCTCTATGTCCGCAGGGCCGGAGAGGCGGCTGGAGGCGATCGCCATGCCCGAGACGTCCGCTGCCAGATCCGCGTACTGGTTCTCGATGGCGCTGGTGCCACTCCCGCTCTGCACGGCAAAGCGCAGGCGGTCCGCTCTGGGGTCGAGCGTCAGGGCGATGCGGCCCTCCTCGCCGGAGACGGCGAAGCTGCCGCCGCCAAAGGCGCGCCAGGCGTCGCCCTCCAGCTCGTAGCGCTCCACGCGCACGCTCTTGACGCTCTCGTCCACGCGGTAGTCGAACAGCACCGCGCTCTGCCCCGCCCCGACCAGGGAGAGCAGGTTCTTTTCCCCTTCCTCCAGCGCGCTGGGCGCGACCTGCATGGGGCCTGGGCCCGCGTCCTTTGCGCCCTCCTCCGTGGCGCAGGCCGTGAACAGCAGAAGGAACGCCGCGCACAGCAGCAGCGAGAGCAGTTTCTTCATCCTTCGTCCTCCTTTGCGCGGCTGCATCCGCGCTTTTTCTCTTTCCCCATTGTAGCACAGTGCCCTTTTTGCGTAAAGCGGCAGTTTCACCCCACCGCGACGACGAGAGAGGCGCCGCGGTAGAGGGCGCGCCAGTCCAGCGCCTCCCAGTCGGCGAATGTGCGAGCGTGGACGCGGGCGTACTTGGAAAAGCCGAGCGGGTCCAGGCCTTGCGCCTGGAGCTTCAGCAGCAGCTCCGCCACGTCCTGCTGCAGGCGCTGCAGATAGGGCGCCGCGTCCGGCGTGTCGGCGCGGGCAAAGAGCCGGATGCGGATCTGCGCCCCCTCCTCGGTAAGATCGACGCGTATGCGCGGCGCTCTGGGGAACTGCAGCTCCACCGGGCGGCCGTCCACTTCCAGCGTCAGGCTCTGCAGCTTGCCCAGCAGCAGGTTGCAAAGCTGCGTCTCGTAGCCGTCCAGCAGCAGCAGCTCCTCGCGGCCAAAGACCGCGCTGCCGCAGTAGTCGATGGCGCCGATGGTGTTGCGCGGCAGGTCGCCGGCAAGATAGGAGGTGGCCTGCGCGCCGCGCGGGCTGGACTCGCTGATGTACTGCATGCCGTTGACCGCGCAGAGCATGGCCATGGCGTTGCGGTCCGCCTGAGACAGGTCGTAGCGAAAGGCGCTCAGAGACACGGTGGGCACCACGCCGCGGGCGATCAGTTCCCGCCCCTGCGCCGACTGCGACTTGGACAGCCGCGCCCCGAACAACGGCACCTGGTTCCTCAGCACGTCTTCCGCCCGCCCGCGCGTGACAAAGACGTAGGCCGAGGGCCGCGCCTCGTGCGTGCTCAGCAGTTCCGAAAGACAGCTCCAGAGCAGGCTACGCTCGCTGGTCAGCGACTCGCCCAGGAAGACGCCGCGCAGGTGCATCAGGTCCACGTGCCGCGGCGTCACAAGGCCGATCATCGTCAGGCACTCGGCCAGGCTGTCGCCCTCCACCTGCTCGATG
>CALWKN010000060.1 GCA_944381265.1 uncultured Clostridia bacterium | reverse complement strand
AGGTTCGCCGAGGCCAGGGCCTCCGGGTGCTGGTACTCGGAGCACAGGCCCGCGCCGTAGCTGGTTCCGCGGTTCGGGTCGCGCTGCTCGGGCTCGGCAAACTCGATCTCGCCGTCGAGCGTGATGCGGTTGACAAAGCCGTTCCAGTTGAAGCGGGTTCTGCCGTAGATCTCGCTGCCGGGGCGCACGACCTGCAGGCGCAGGCGGTCGGATTCGATGGTCCAGATGTCGTTCATGGAAGTTCTTCCCCCTTTTGCCTATTTTCGCGTTCTGATGAAAGCGGTTACAATCCATCCCTATTGTAGCACAAGCCCGGGGGAATGGAAAGATCGCCCGCGCGGTTTTTGCCCTCTTTTTCTTTTTCGGCCCCCGGGCGTTGACGCGGGCGCGCAAATATGGAATAATAGGGACGAACCTCGGCATCATTCCGCATTATTTCATCTTTTTTCCCGTAAAGGAGGCCACCATGTCTTTCATTCTCTTCACCGATTCCAACTCCGACATTCCCTTTGGGGAGGTTGCCGTGCACGATCTGAAGATCGTCTACATGCCCTATTCCCTGGACGGCAGCGACGAGGTCTCGGACCTCGGCCGCGGGGACGTCATCCCGAACTTCTACGCGGCCATGCGCGCCGGCAAGACGCCCACGACCTCGCTGCTGACGCGCGAGAAGAGCATCGAGTACTTTGAGCCGGTGCTGCGGGAGGGGCGGGACATCCTCTTCATCTGCTTCTCCTCCGAGCTGTCGGGCACCTACGACAACGCGGTGCTGGCGCGGGAGGAGCTGCTGCAGCGCTACCCGGAGCGGAAGCTCGTGGTGGTCAACTCGCGGAACGTCTCCATGGGAGAAGCGTACCTGGCGCTGGAGGCGGCGCGCCTGCGCGACGCGGGGGCGTCGCTGGAGGAGACGGCGTCCTGGGTGGAGGCGCACAAGTACAACGTGCGCTACTGGTTCACGGTGGATGACCTGGCCTACCTCAAGCGCGGCGGGCGCATTTCCGCCGCCACGGCGGTGGTGGGGACGCTGCTTAACATCAAGCCCATGCTCACCGTGACGCGCGCGGGCAAGCTGATCTCCGTGGACAAGGAGAAGGGCCGCCGCCGCGCGGTGCGGCGCCTGGCGCTGAACCTGCAAAAGGAGATCGTGGAGCCGGAAAAGCAGGTGATCTCGATCCTGCAGGCCGACTGCCCGGAGGACGCCAGGGCGCTGGAGCGGGAGATCCTCTCCCTCGTGCCGCAGGCAAAGTGCCGCATCGAGATGGTGGGGCCGACGATCTGCGCCCACGCCGGGCCGGGGACGCTGGCGGTGGTGTTCCTGGGCGCGGAGCGCGAGCGGGAGTAAGAGGGAGGCATTTTCATGCGCAGAGAATACGCGGTCCCGCCCTGCGGGGGGCTGGCGGTGGACGTGCGCGCCGGGGAGGTGCTCCTCGTCGTGAACCCCGAGGGCGGGCAGGTGGCGGACTTTTTCGCCGAGGTGTCCGGGGAGGCGGACGAGTTCCTCTCCCCGGGGGTGACGATGGACTGCAACGGGTCGCTCGTGCTGCGCGTGGGCGACCGGCTCTACAGCAATCGCTACCGGCCTTTGTTTCGGCTGCTGCGCGACGACGCCGGACAGAACGACCTGCTCTTCCCCGCCTGCAGCCGGGAGATGTACGACTTCTTCTACCGCAACGGCGAGGGGCATCCCAACTGCCTGGACAACCTCAACGCCGCGCTGGGGCGGTCGCGGCCGCTGATCCAGCCGGTGAACCTGTTCATGCGCACGCGCGTGGAGGCGGACGGGCGTGTCGTCATCGAGCCGCCGCAGGCCAAGCCCGGCGACTGCGTGGCGCTGGAGGCGCTCGTGGACGTGCGCGCGGCCGTCTCGGCCTGCAGCGTCAAGGAGAGCGTGACAAACGGCGGGCGCTGCGCCGGGCTCGTGCTCGTGGTCGCGGACAGGGCCGAATCTCGCCTGTAGGGCAACGGGAACGGGCCCCGTCTGCGCTGCGCGCAGACGGGGCCTTGGCCCACCCCCCGCCCCCGCCGCCCCGCCGCCCCTGCGCCCGCTTTGGCCGTGCGGCCAAAGCGGTGGGCCCGCGGCTGCGCCGCGGGCCCTGGCGGGCTCCGCCCGCCGCGCAGGGGCGCCGGGGACGTCTCCTGGGGGAAGGCCTTCCGCGTATTTTGGGGGGTGCGGGGGGGCGAAGCCCCCCGCCCTCCGGCGTCCTTCCGGATGCAAAGTTCCTTTGCGTCCGGAAGGACGGCTGTCGGCGAAGCCGATCCCGCCCAAGCGGAAGGCGCCGCCCGAGGGGCGGGAATTCCCTCCCGAAGGGAGGGAATTGTCCCCCGCGCGCCCCCACCCTCGCGGCGAAGCCGCGAAGGGGGGTGGGGGCGCGCGGGGGACGCGGGCGGGCGGCGCAGCCGCCCGCCCCAAATCTCTCCCGCAGGGAGAGATTTGTCCGGAACGGGGAAGGGGGCCCCGCGCGGCTGCGCCGCGCGGGGCCCCCTTCCCCGTTCCGGACGCCGGCGGCAGGGCCGCCGGCCGGTGTTCCTTGGTGGTGAGCATGTCTGTAAGCCGAGTTCTGTCTTGGATGACCATCTATCTAGTCTGCCCGTTACCGGACAGCTCCAGCGATTACCCGGGAACGTGACGGGCCGCCACATGTGTTCCACAATCAATCTTGCATCGGGTGGGGTTTACATAGCCGGCAAGTCGCCATGCCGCTGGTGAGCTCTTACCTCGCCTTTCCATCCTTGCGGGCGCGCCAAGCGCGCTTTCGCGGTATCTCTCTGTTGCACTATCCCTGGAGTCGCCTCCGCCGGACGTTATCCGGCACCCTCGCCCTGCGATGCTCGGACTTTCCTCACACGTTTCTCTCGTGCGCGGTCACCCGGCATACTCACCCTGCGGCGCAAGGCCGCTGTGTCACTTTTCCCCGTCGGGGATGTAGAGTATACGGCCGCAGTTTTCGCACTCCACGATCTCGTCCGAGCCGGTGATCTGCTTGGCGACCGCGGAGGGAAGGGACATGTTGCAGCCGGAACACTGGTCGTTATGGATGCGGGCCATGACCGGGAAGCGCTGGGAGCGGATCGCCTTGTAGCGCTCCATGTAGGCCGGGTCGATGCCCTCGGCGGCCTCCTGGCGGGCCTGCTTCAGCTCCTCCAGATGCGCGGTCTGCTTCTCGAACTCCTTGTCGTAGCCGACCTTGAGCTTGTTGTACTCGTCGCGGGCCTTGGCGGCCTTGTTGCGCACGTCCTTATAGCGGTTCTCCATCATCTGCGCGTGGGAGACCATCTTGCTCAGCTCCTTTTCGGCGCTGCGCAGGCGGCCCTCGGCGTCGCTGACGCGGGATATGGCCTGGTGCACCTGCTCGGCGGTCGCATAGGCCCCGCTCTCCAGGGCCTGCTTGGCCTCGTCGAAGATCTGCTGGGCCTGGTCGCGCTGGGCGGTGAGCTCGTTTAGGCGGTCGAGCGCCTTTCCGGCGTCGTTCTCCAGGCCGCGCACGACGGTCTGCTGGTCCGCCACGATATTGCGCAGCTTCAGCAGCTGCTGGCGCAGCGGGAACTGACGGATCTCCGTCTCGTACTCCGTGACCTTCTTATCGGCGCCCTGATACTTCCACAACCTGTCCAGTTGACGCATGGACTCTTCCTCCGTTCCTGAATTGCAAAAACGACCGCCCCGGCAAGGGGTGCGCTCCGACATATCATTATATCGCAGATCGCGCGTTCTGTAAAGGGCGCGCGGCCTACTTTTCTCCCGCCCGGCCGCGGTGGAGCAGGCGCGGGCCGACGAGCAGCGCCAGCAGCAGCGCCGCGGCCAGCAGCAGCGCCAGGCGATAGCGGCCGAACCAGCCGGCCATGAGCGCCAGTTTCCGCGCCGACAGGCGCCCGAGGAAGAAGAAGGCGGCGTTGTGCACGGCGGTCGTGAGCACGATCATGGGCGCGCACTTCTTCCTCTCGTATTTAAGGGCGCCGCTCACCAGCAGCATGGGCACGTTCATGCCGGTGACGAACTTGGCGGCGAATATCGTGACCGCGCCGTAGGCGGAGAGCCAGCGCTGCACGTGCTCCCGCGCCTTCTTGGAAAAGAAGCGCCGCACAGGCGCCGCCTCCAGCGCGCGCGGGCCGAAGCGCCGCCCGGCCTCGTAGGCGGCCAGGCTCCCGGCCGTGGTCCCGATCCAGTAGGACAGCAGCATGGGCAGGGCCCGCTGCGCCGGCTCGGCGTGCTTCAGGCTCCCGCCGAGGAAGAGCAGTATGTCCCCCGGGAAGGGGGGAAAGAGGATCTGCAAAAAGCCGAACGCCGCGTACAGCGCGCACAGCGGGCCCTGCCCAAGGCCGTGGAAGCCCGCCGTCAGGCTCTGCGCCCATTCCATCGCGTTTCTCCCCTCATCTTTCAAAGACGATGCGCCCCCGCACCATGGTGAGCGCGGCCCCGCCCGACTCACCCAGCAGGCAGAGGTCGGCGCGCAGGCCGGGGCGGATGCGGCCGCGGTCGGAAAGGCGCAGCGCGTCGGCCACATTTTCCGTGGCCAGGCGCACCGCCGCCTCGCGCGAGAGGCCGGCAAAGCGCATGGCGTTTTGCACGCCGCGCTCCAGCGTAAGCGTGGATCCCGCCAGGTTCCCCTTTGCAAGGCGCGCCGCGCCCTGCCGCACGAAGACCTTCTGCCCGCCAAGGTCGTACTCGCCGTCGGGCATGTCCGCGGCCTCCATGGCGTCTGTGATCAGCACCGCGCGGTGGCAGGCGGCAAGGGCCAGGCGCACCGCCGCCGGGTGCAGGTGGATGCCGTCGGCGATCACCTGGGAAACGAGCGGCAGCGTCAGCGCCGCGCCCACGGCCCCGGGGGCGCGGTGGTGCAGCGGGCTCATGCAGTTAAAGAGGTGCGTCATCTGCGTAAGGCCGAGGGACAGCGCCGCGCGCACCTGCTCGTAAGACGCCTCGGTGTGCCCGGCGCTGACGGCGACGCCGGAGCGGGCCAGGTAGGGGATGAGCGTCTCCGCCCCGGGCAGCTCCGGCGCCAGCGTGAGCAGCCGCACGGCGTCCCGCGCGCCCTCCGTTATGCGGGCGTAGGCTTCGATCGTCGGGGCGAGGTTGGCCTCCGGCTTCTGCGCCCCGGGGTAGGCGGGGCTGAGGAACGGGCCCTCCAGGTGCGCCCCGGCGATGTCCGCGCCGGGCGCGCCCGCCTCCATCGCCTCGCGCACGCCGCGCAGGGCGGCGTTGGTCTCCTCTGCCCCGGCGTTCATGGTGGTGGGCAAAAAGGTGGTCACGCCGTGGCGGGCCAGCGCGCGCGACATCTCCCAGACGTCCTGCGCCCCGCGCATGGTGTCGTGTCCGGCGATGCCGTGGATGTGCTCGTCGATGAGGCCGGGGACGAGGTCGCCGCGCACGCGCAGGACGTCCCCCTCCAGGCCGCGTCCCACCGCATCGATGCGGCCCTGGCAGACGCGCACGTCCGCCTCCAGAAAACTGCCCTCGCAGAGCACGCGCGCCCCGCGCAGGACCATCGCTTCCTTCATGGCGCTTTTCCTCCTCATTCCGTGCTGTATTGTATGTCAAAAACTTCCAGTGCGTTGGCTTTTTCGTCCACTGTGTAGGAAGAGCCGGCCGGGTAGACGCCCGCCGCCTCCGCCGCCACCTGCAGGATCGCCTGCAGGTTTTCCGCCGCGTCCAGGCACTGCGCCGTCTCCTCGAACTGCGCGTCCAGCCGCGCATCGCCGCGCTGCAGCGCCTGCGTCAGCAGCGCCGCAAGCGCCGCCCTTCCGTCCTCCTCCGCGCCGATGTAGGCGCCGTTTCTCGCGCAGTAGCTCCATGCCATGGTGGAAAACGCCGGCAGCGCGAAGGGGAAGTCGGGGGAAAGGCTGTGGCTCCTGCCCATGAGCCGGTCGTCCAGGTTAAAATAGGCGTGGGAGAGCGCCGCCTGCGCGCCCACGGGGTCGTCCCAGGTGGCGTCCAGCAGCACCCAGTCGCCCTCGATGCACACGCCGTTCCAGGCGTGGCTCTCGCTGCCGCTGTCGCTTGTGGCGGTGCCGTAGAGGTAGATGCAGGGGATGCCGACGCGCCGCAGGGCCAGCGTCATGGCGTTGGCGTAGCCCTGGCAGCGGGCGCGGCCCTGCACGAGCGCGCCGTAGGCCGAGCCGCTGTGCGCGCTGTCCGTGTCGTAGGCGCAATTGCGCACCAGCTCGTCGTGGATGTAGAGCTCCTTTTCGTAGTCGCTAAGGCCCGCCGTCTCCGCTTCCAGGCGGCTAAGCACCGCCTCCAGCTCCTCCTGCGCCTGGGCGCGCTCCTGCGCGGTCATGGTGTAGGATGCGGTGACCTCCACGATGCGGTCCGGCGCGGACTGCAGGAAGGTATAGGCGGAGAGGTGGGAGAAGTGGATGAGCTCCGGGCAGTCGGCGTAGAGCAGCGCGTCCACGGCCTCGACCTGGGCGCGGGTGACGCCGTCGGGCAGAATGATGCGCGTCTCGAAGTTCTGCACCGCCCGGTACACCTGCCAGAACAGCTCCTGCACCGCCGGGTCGGCGCGGGAGACGAAGAAGTGCGCGTCCGCCGTGCCGGGCGTCTCCACCGCGGGCGCGGTCGCCGCCGTGGGCTCGGGGGCGCCGCCCTGCGCCGGGCTTGGGGCCGCGCGCCGGATGACGAAGGTCTCGCCGTTTTCCAGCCGCACGCTGCGGCAGGCGCAGAGCGTCAGAAGCAGAAGCAGGGCCAGCGCCCCGGCCGCCAGTTGCCGAACTCGGTTCATGGGTTCCCTCCCTCGCGGGGGGCTTGCCCCGCTGCTATTGGAACGAGGCGGGGCGGGCCGGGGTTCCCGGGGGGCTGCGGCCCCCCGGGGAGAAGCGGTGGCGAACCCGTGCGGGTTCGCTTGAGTGAACGTCAGGGGAGGCTGCGGCCTCCCCCGACACCCCCTTGGAGGAGACCGCCCCGTCCGGCATTCTCGTTGGTGGGGAAACTGGCGCAACGGGGGTGGGCGGGTGGGGCCCTGCGCGCATGGTGGGAACCGCTGACCCGTTCCCCCTCAGGTTGGGACGCGGTGGCGAACCCGTGCGGGTCCGCCTGATTGGGCGGCAGGGGAGGCTGCGGCCTCCCCCGCCACCCCCGCGGGGGAGTGCGCCCGC
>CALWKN010000059.1 GCA_944381265.1 uncultured Clostridia bacterium | reverse complement strand
TCGCCAAAGAAAATCCGCCGCCCGGGAAGCTGCCCACGGCGCGCAGGAGCGATGCCGCGGAAGACGCTTAGGGAAGCGGAAGCGAACCCATACGGGTTCGCTCAGACTGTCGAAAAAGTAGAGCTGTGCGCTTGGGGATGCATGAAGGGGCCACAGCCCCTTCATCTTCAATCCACAGCGGCGGCGTGTACGCGGCGAGGAGCGATTCCGTAGGAATCGCTTCAGATATCCGGCGCGTTGTGCGCGCAGCGCGCGGCGCGCCGGATGTCACTCGAAAAAATGCAGACTTGCATTTTTTCGAAGCGTGTTGACTTTGTGGACACGCTCATCCCGCCGGAGCGCTTCCGGCGGGATGGGGAAAGTTGAGATCTCAGCGCCTTTTGCAGGCGGAGCAGGCAGCGCAGTTGCCGCAGCAGCCCTTGCGGCGCTGTCTTCTGGCGGCGCGGGCGGCGAAGAACACGCCCGCGCCCAGCAGGGCGAGAAGCAGTACGTCCAGCGCGCCCAATGTTCACACCCCCAGGAAGAGGCGGCCGATCTGGTAGACCAGGAAGGCCACGATCCAGGCCACGCCGCACTGCGCCAGCATGGCCAGGGCGGCGTACTTGGCGCTGCCCAGCTCGCGCTTGACCGCCGCCACCGCCGCCACGCACGGCATGTACAGCAGCGTAAAGGCGAGGAACGACACCGCCGCAAGCGGCGTGAACAGCTCGCCCAGCACCGTGGTCAGCGCCGCGGTGTCCGGCACGTTGGTCAGCACCGCCAAAGTCGATACCACGGCCTCCTTGGCGGTAAGGCCGGTGATCAGCGCCGTGGAGGAGATCCAGTTTCCAAAGCCCAGCGGCGCGAAGATCGGCGCGATGAAGCGGCCGATGCCGGCCAGCATGCTGTCTCCGCTGTCGCTGACCATCATAAGGCGCGTGTCAAAGCTCTGCAGCAGCCAGATGACGATGGAAGCCATGAAGATGATGGTGAAGGCGCGCACCAGGAAGTCCTTGGCCTTTTCCCACATGTGGATGAGCACGGACTTGGCGCTGGGCAGGCGGTAGGCGGGCAGCTCCATGACAAAGGGAACAGGCTTTCCCTTAAACAGCGTGCTCTTGAGCAGCAGGCCGTAGAGCACGCCCACCACCATGCCGCCGACATACAGCCCGATCATCACAAGAGGGGCGTAGGCGGGGAAGAAGGCGGCGGTGAACGTGGCGTAGATGGGGAGCTTGGCCGAGCAGGACATGAAGGGCGTGAGCAGGATGGTCATGCGGCGGTCGCGCTCGCTGGCCAGCGTGCGCGTGGCCATGATGGCCGGGACCGAGCAGCCGAAGCCGATCAGCATCGGCACGAACGAGCGGCCGGACAGGCCGATCTTGCGCAGCAGCTTGTCCATGACAAAGGCCACGCGCGCCATGTAACCGCTGTCCTCCAGTATGGAGAGGAAGAAGAACAGCGTCACGATCGTGGGCAGGAAGGAGAGCACCGAGCCCACGCCGACGCACACGCCGTCGATGAGCAGGGAGTGCACCGCCTCGTTGATGCCCAGGTTCGCCAGCCCCTGGTCCAGCAGCCCGGTCAGCGTGTCGATGCCCAGCGACAGCCAGTCCGAGAGCACCGCGCCGATGACGTTGAACGTGAGGAAAAACGTCAGCAGCATCACGCACAGGAAGATCGGTATGCCCAGGTACTTGTGCGTCAGCACGCGGTCGATGGCGATGGAGCGCTGCAATTCGCGCGAGTTGCCGTTCTTCTTCACCGCATCCCTGCAGGCGCTGGCGATAAAGTCGTAGCGCATGTCCGCCAGCGCCGCCTCGCGGTCGGTGCCAAGGTTGGCCTCCATCTCGCGCACGATGGTCTCGGCGATCTCCAACTCGCTGTCCGTGAGGTGGAGCTTGCTCAGCGTGATGGGGTCTCCTTCGACGACCTTGGTCGCCGCGTAGCGCAGGGGCAGATCCGCCGCCTTGGCCTCCTTTTCGATGATGTGGGCGATGGAGTGCACGGCGCGGTGGACTTCGCCCTGGCAGAGGTCCAGCCCGCGGGGGCGGTCCTTCTGCTGCGCCGTCCGGATCGTCGTTTGCACCAGCTCCTCGCAGCCCTCGTTCTTGGCGGCGGAGATGGGCACGATGGGCAGGCCCAGGTTCTTCGAGAGCAGCGGCACGTCGATGGAGTCGCCGTTCTGCCGCACCTCGTCCATCATGTTCAGCGCCACCACCACCGGCACGCCGACTTCCATCAGCTGCAGCGTCAGGTAGAGGTTGCGCTCGATGTTCGTGGCGTCGACGATGTTAATCACCGCCTCCGGCTTGTTCACCAGCAGGAAGTCGCGCGTCACGACCTCCTCGGCCGTGTAGGGCGAGAGCGAGTAGATGCCGGGCAGGTCCACCAGCGTCATGTTCTTCTGGCCGCGGACCGCGCCCTCCTTCTTCTCCACCGTCACGCCGGGAAAGTTGCCCACGTGTTGGTTCGAGCCCGTGAGCTGGTTGAAGAGCGTCGTCTTTCCCGAATTGGGGTTGCCGAGCAATGCAATGATCATGCCTCTTCCTCCGTGATCTCGATTTTCTGGGCGTCCTCCAGGCGGATGGTCAGCTCATACCCGCGCAAAAACAGCTCGATCGGGTCGCCCATGGGCGCGACCTTGCGCACCATCACGCGCGTGCGGGGCGTCAGCCCCATGTCGAGCAGGCGGCGGCGCAGCGCGCCCTCTCCGCCAACAGCGGTGATCACGCCGTAGGCGCCCACCTTCAATCTATCCAGCGTCATCTTTCTCCCCCTCATTTTGTTAGCTCTTGCTAACTTATTTGTCAAAAGAAAGCGGCTCAAAGTTAGCCTGCGCTTACAATATACGCAAAACCGCGCCGTTTGTCAATCGGTTTCCCGTTAAAAAAGAAGGGACCTGTTTCACGTGAAACAGGTCCGCGGAAAGTCAGTCTTCCTGTATGCGGATGAACTCGTAGATTCGCTCGAGGTCCTCCGGCGAGCTGTAGTGGAGCACCACCTTGCCCTTGCGGGCGTTGCCGGTGACGGTGACCTTGGTGCCGAAGCGGCGGCGCGCCGCCTCCTCCACCAGCGCCAGCTCGGCGCAGCGCGGGCGTTCCGGCTTGGGCTCGGCCGTCTCGCGCATGTACTTGACCAGGGACTCGGTCTGGCGCACGTTGAGGCCGCGCTGCACCACCTGGCGCGAGAGGTTGACCATGTCGCGCTCGTTCTCCGCGCCGAGCAGGGCGCGGGCGTGGCCCTCGCTGAGGTCGCCCGCGGCGACGAGGTCCGCCACCTCCGCCGGCAGGTTCAGCAGGCGCAGCAGGTTGGCCACGGCGGAGCGGCTCTTGCCCAGGCGCTGCGCCGCCTGGTCCTGCGTCAGGCCGCAGTTCTGCATCAGGGCGTGTATGGCCTGCGCCTCTTCCATGGGATTGAGATCCGTGCGCTGTATGTTCTCGATCAGCGACATCTCCATGCGGCGGATCTCCTCCACCTCGCGCACGATGGCGGGGATCTCCGTCAGCTCCGCCAAACGGGCGGCGCGCCAGCGGCGCTCCCCGGCCACGATGGTGTAGCGCTTGCCGTTCGGCGTCAGCAATATGGGCTGGATCACACCCACCGAGCGGATGGAGGCGGCCAGGTGGTCCAATTCCTCCGCCGAAAACACCTTGCGCGGCTGGTCCTTGTTGGGGTCGATGCTGCCGATGGGGATCATCTGCACCTGATTTTCGCTCGCGCTCTCCTCGGCCTCCGGCATATCGCCGAACAGCGCGTTGATGCCCTTGCCCAAGCCGCCGCTCATCTTCGCCATATCATTTTCCTCCGTTCCACTTCAAAAACTCCTCGGCCAGGCTCTCGTAGGCGAGCGCCCCGGCCGAGCGAGGATCGTACAAATTGATCGGCTGGCCAAAGCTCGGCGCTTCGCCCAGGCGCACATTGCGCGGTATGATGGTGGTGTAGACCTTCTGCCCGAAGAACTTCTTCACCTCGTCCACCACCTGCACGCCGAGTTTCGTGCGGCCGTCGAGCATGGTCAGCACCACGCCCTCTATGTCCAGGTTGGGATTGAGGCGCTTCTTGACCAGGCGCACGGTGTTCATCAGCTGCGTCAGGCCCTCCAGCGCGTAGTACTCGCACTGGATCGGCACCAGCACCGTATCCGAGGCGGTGAACGCGTTGAGCGTCAGCAGACCCAGCGAGGGCGGGCAGTCGATGAACACATAGTCGTACAATGGCTTGACGATCTCCAGCTGGTTGGACAAAATGTGCTCCCGCGCCAGGGCGGACACCAACTCGATCTCCGCGCCCGCCAGCTGTATGTTGGAAGGCAGCACGTAGAGGTTCTTGATCGCCGTGCCCAGCACCGCCTCCTGCACGGAGGTTTCATTCATCAAAACGTCGTAGATCGACGTCTCCACGTGGTCGTGATCCACGCCCACACCGCTGGTGGCGTTGCCCTGCGGATCGAGATCGACCAGCAGCACGCGCAGCCCCTTCGCCGCGACAAAAGCCGCCAGGTTGACCGCGGTCGTCGTCTTACCGACGCCGCCCTTCTGATTTGCAATGGAGACCACTTTAGACAAAAAAGACCCGCCTTCCTTCCGTTACACTCGCTCGTCCACAAAGGGCACGAACCTATTATAACGGATTTCGACGGGAAAGAGAAGGGGGATGGCTCAATTCCGGACGAGGATTTTTTTCAAAATCCTGCGCAAAAACTGCCGGATCAGCAGAAACGGTCGAAACACGGGTTGCTGTAACAGTATACCACAATTTGGCGCGTCCGCGCAAGCCTTATTTTTTCGGAAAATTCGGGATCCAGACGTGAATTTCCAGGCCGCCGTCCTTCTCGCTGGAGACGAATTTCGGCGCCAGACCCGCGTCCGACATCTGCCGCACCACCGTCTTGATCGAATTCACGAACAATCGCGTATCGCGCACAAAACCGCTGATTTTAGCGGATTTTGTCGTTTCCGCCTCTTCCATGTCGTACATGCGCGTGAGCGTCCGCTCCACCAGGTCCTCCGTGGCCTTGACGTTGAGATTCTGCTGCACGATGAGCTTGACGATCTTCAGCTGCATCTCCTCGTCGTGCAGGCGCAGCAGGGCGCGCGCGTGGCGCTCCGTCAGGTTGTACTGCACCAGCATCCGCTTCACGGCCATGGGCAACTTCAGTATGCGCATCTTGTTGGCGATCGTGCTCTGGTTCTTCCCCAGGCGGCGCGCCAGGTCCTCCTGCGATAGCCCGTGGTCGCGGATCAGGCTCTGGTAGCCCTCCGCCTCCTCCATGTAGTGCAGATTCTCGCGCTGCAGGTTCTCCATCATGGCGATGACGGCGCTGTCCTGTTCGAAGGCGCTAAAGACGATGGCGTCGATCTCCGTCATGCCGGCCATGCGGCAGGCCCGCAGCCGCCGCTCCCCGGCGATCAGCTCGTAGCAGCCGTCCCGCGTCCGGCGCACGCTGATGGGCTGCAACAGGCCGTACTGCTTGATCGAGGCGCAGAGTTCCTCCAGCGCCTCCTGCACGAAGAAGCGGCGCGGCTGGTAGGGATTCGGGCGCACGGCGTCGATGGGAATGCGCGCCACCTCTCTTTCGCGCATTCGGAGGTTCCGACGGTTCCTTGTGTTCTGTGCCTGCATACATTTCACTCCATTTCCTGCTGTTTCACGTGAAACAAGGCTCTCCCTATCGGTTTTTCTGCCTCCATTATACAGAAAAATCTCCCGATGTAAATCGAAATCGTCCGCGAGAAATCGACACGGACAATCCTTTCTGTAGGATTCTCCACGATAATCCCGCGATATTTGCGATTTACACCGGAAGATTCATACTAATTGTCGGGAAATGCAAAACGAAACTTCTGGAAATGGCCCTCAGAGCGGGTCGCGCGTCGGCGTGCCCGCCTTGCGCGGATAGGCCTTGGGCGTGGGCCGTTCCTTGTCCACGACGAGCAGGTTGTGCTGCCAGTCGCGCCCGGGCACGCCGTAGGGCAGCGGCTGGCGCGCCTTGCCGCCGAGCAGGAAGAGCGCGCGCCGCGCCGCCGCGGCCTCCTCCTCCACCCCCGGCCCCTTCCAGCAGAGGGCGATGCCGCCGCGCCGCACGCAGGGCAGCAGGTATTCCATCAGCGGCGGCAGCGCCGCCAGCGCCCGCGCCACGGCAACGTCGTACGCCTCCCGCCGCTCGGGCAGGCGGCCAAAGTCCTCTGCCCGCAGGTGGACGATCTCCGCCTGGAGCCCCAGCTCCGCCAGCACGCCGCGCAGGAACTCCAGGCGCTTGTTCAGCGCATCGACCAGCGTAAGCCGCAGGTCCGGCCGGGCGATCAGCAGCGGCAGGCCGGGGAAGCCCGCCCCCGTGCCCACGTCCACGACGCGCGCGCCCGGCGGCAGCAGCCCCAGCGACACCGGGGCCAGGCTGTCGAGGAAGTGGCGGTCCACCGCCTCCTCCGGCTCCAGCACGGTGGTCAGGTTCATGCGCGCGTTGCCCTCGCACAGCAGCGCATAATAGCGTTCAAAGCGCTCGGGCGCCTCGGCGGGCAGGTCGATGCCCATCTCCTCCGCGCCCCGGCGCAGGCGTTCCGCGATCACGGCTTTCTCTCCCTTCTCCTCTGTTCCAGCTTGATCAGCAGCACGGCGATGTCCCCCGGCGAGACGCCGGAAATGCGCTGCGCCGCGCCCAGCGTCTCCGGCCGGATCTTCTCCAGCTTCTGCTGCGCCTCGATGCGCAGACCCTTGATGTCGAAATACGACAGATCCGGGGGAATTTTGACGTCCTCCATGCGGCGGAAGGCCTCGACCTGGCGCCGCTGCCGCTCCAGATACCCCTCGTAGCGCAGGTTGATCTCCACCTGCTCGGCCACGTCCGCCGCCGCTTCCGGCAGCTCCGGCGCGATGCGGCGCACGTCCGCGTAGGTCACGCCGTCGCGCCGCAGCAGGTCCGCTGCGCTGACGCCGCTCGCCGCCGTCCCCTCCCCCAGCGCCGCGTTCACCGCCTGCGGCTTCAGGTGCGTCTTGGGCAGCAGTTCCATGAGAACTTGTGCTCCCGTTCTTTTCTTCTCCATGCGGGCGCGGCGCTCGTCCGAGGCAAGGCCGGCCCGCCAGCCGATCTCGGTCAGGCGCAGGTCGGCGTTGTCCTGCCGCAGCAGCAGGCGGTACTCGGCGCGGCTGGTCATCATGCGGTAGGGCTCGTTGGTGCCCTTGCCGGTGAGGTCGTCCACCAGCACGCCGATGTAGGCGTCGGCGCGGGAGAGCAGCAGCGGCTCCCTCTCCCGCAGGCGCAGGGCGGCGTTCATGCCGGCGTAGATGCCCTGGGC
>CALWKN010000058.1 GCA_944381265.1 uncultured Clostridia bacterium | reverse complement strand
ATGCAAAGGCCCACGCAAGGGGATAGGCACGGTAAGGCCGTGGGGTCTGGGGCGATCGCGCCCGGCTCATTCCCCCAGGTCGGCCGGCGCCTGCGGGAAGGCCGCGCGCACCTGATGCCACAGCGCTCCGCGCGCGCCCAGCTCGCTCTCCGCCAGCGCGCCGCAGCGCAGCATCCACAGGTGGAGCAGGGCGCCCTCCGCCTCGCCTTCGCGCGCCCGCGCCGCCCACCAGGCCGCGCTCCGCTCCACGTCCTTGGGCAGCGCCGCGATCAGGCGCTCCGCCAGGCGCCAATCCGCCTCCGTCCCAAGGTCCAGCGCCAGTATCAGCGCCGCGACCTGCAGGGAGAACGCGTCGCGCACCTGCAAGCCGCTGTGGAGCAGCTTCAGCATCTCCCGCGGCGCATACGTCCCCCCTTCCCGGCGCAGGAACCAGGCGTAGAGCGCCCGGCCCGGCACGTCGCCGCCCTGCGCCGCCCGCCGCAGCGCCAGCGCCGCCAGCTCCTTCTGGCCCGCCTGCAGCGCCCGCCCCGCAAGAGCGCGCAGCAGCTCCCCGCGCGCGCCCGCGTCCGGCAGCTGCGCCGCCGCCTCCACGCAGCTGTGCCGCCACTCCGGCCGCTCCGCGGCGTCAATCAGGCGGTTCAGGCGCCCGCTCTGCGCCAGGCTCTCCAGCTGCCCGTCCCCTTCCCAGCGGCACAGCGCCCACTCGCACGCCGCCAGCTCGCGGTAGAATTCCGCCTCTCCCACAGCTCTTGTCCTCCTAGTCGTCCAGCAGCGCCCGCAGATGCTCGAACTTCTCCGGGATCTCCGCGCCCGTCTCCGCGCGCAGGGAGCGCGCGCAGCGCCGCAGGTTCTCCCACTCGGGGCGCCGCCCGCCTTCCATCTCCACAAGCGCCCGCTCAAAGCGGCCGTACACCGCCTCCGCCTGCGCCGCGTCCAAGCGCTGCCCTGCCTGCCGCGCCTGCGCCACGCGGCAAAGGCCCGCCAGGTACTGCAGATACCCTTCGCTGGGCAGCGCCGAGGCGTCGGCCAGCGCGCGCTCCACCGCCGCGCCCGCCCCGGCGTAGTCGCCGCGGGCGTAGAGCTGCTCGGTCAGGCGCAGCGCGCACTTGGGCGCGGCCGGGACCGCCGCCAGCCCTGCGCGCAGGGCCGCCTCCGCGCCCGCCTCGTCCCGCAGATACAGGCGCACCTGCGCTTCCAGCGAATACGACTCCTCGCTCCCCGGCAGCTGCGCCCGGCAGGCGCGCGTCAGCGCCAGCATGGCCCTCTCCGCCTCGGTGTAGCCGTCCGACTTTTCCTGCGCCGCGAGCGGGCGGATCGCCTCGCGCACCTGCGCGTCCAGCTCGTCCTGCTCCTCCAGGTGCATCAGGAAATAGGCGGAAAAGGCGAAGGCCCGCCAGGTCCAGCGGCGCCCCGGCAGCTGCAGCAGCGTCAGGAAACAGCGCTTGGCCCGCTTGAGCCGCCCGCAGTTGACGCCGTACTGCAGGTAGTCCGCCAAAAGGTCCGCGCTGCGGGCAAAGCCGCCGCGCCGGCGGTCCAGCCCCGCCTCCAGCACGTCGCAGGCCAGCGCGTACTCGTTGCGCCGGGCCAGGTCCACGGCGAAGTTGTGGTAGTGGTCCGCGCTGCCGGAAAACTGCGCCTGGCGCACAAAGCGCGCGATCCAAGTCTCCAGCTCCGCCCGCTCCCGCGGCGCGCTCTCGTCAAAGCTTTCATACAAGCGCTGCAGCAGGGCAAAGGCCACCGCGTTTGCCCGCGCCACCGGCACACAGCCCGACGCGCCCACGTCCTCCGGCGGCAGTGCTTCCGGCGCGCCCGCCTGCGCGCCCGAGAGCTGCACGGTCCTCTCGATCTCCACGCTCACGTCTCCCCCTCCTCCCGAAGTTCCCGCAAGAGGTCGTTTAGGTCCCCCGCCGCCGCTTCCTCCGGCTTCTTTCCTTCCCGTTCGGACAAGCGCTTGTCCACCTCGCGCAGCAGCGCCTGGTAGGATGCGTCCTGCGCCGCCTGCACGGCGGAAGGGGCGGACGCCCACTCGCGCCGCCGCGCCTCGCGCGCCGCCCGCGCGCCCTCCTCCCGGCCGAAGAAGGCGAAGTCCAGCGCCTGCCGCCCGCGCCGCGGCGGCGCGGGCGCGCGCAGCACGTCGTAGCTGCCGCCGCTAAAAAGCGGGTCGTCGATGTCCAGCAGGCGCACGCGCGCCGGACGGCTGCGCCCGCACAGCGCCAGCGCCTCGCAGCGCTCCGCGCTCAGGTGCTGCAGCTCGTAGGGCGAGATGTTGGGCGTCCTCTGGTCGCGGCGCAGGCCGCACAGCTCGGACAGCTCGCGCAGCAGGCTCAGCTCCCGGCTGGTGAAGAAGATCCAGTTGGCGCAGTTGCCCTTGATCGTCTCGGCCTCCTCGCGGTAGCGGCGGCGCAGCGCGCCCTCGCTCTGCGTCACCAGCAGGAAGCGTATGGCCCGGCTGCGCGCCGCCGTGATCATGGCGGGGAAGTCCTTTACCGCCGGCAGGGCGCTGAACTCGTCCAGCACATAGTTGACCCGCCGCGCCAGGCGCTTGTCCTCCGCCTCCATCGCCTGGTCGATCAGCATCTCGTAGCTCTGCTTGATGAAGAGGCTGGCCAGCTTGTGGTAGCTGGTCTTTTCGTCCGGCACCACCAGGAACAGCGCGGTCTTTTTCCGCGCGATGTCCCGCACGTCAAAGTCGCTGCCCGCAAGCATATCCAGCAGCGTCGGCTGCTGGGAGAAGATGCGCATCATGCTGTCAAACACCGAGAGTATGGAGCCGCGCGTGGTCTCCGGCGCGAACACCGTGCCGGAGAGACGGTTGGCGGTGAGCTCGTCCCCCTGCGCGTAGGCCCAGATGGCCGAGTCGCGTATCCCGCGGGCGCGCTCGCTGCGGGCAAAGAGCTGCTGCCGCAGCGCCAGCACGCTGCTGATGTTGACCGCGCCCGGCGGCAGGTCGAACTCCTTGGCGCAGCGCAGGAGCAGCAGCATCAGGCCAAAGAGCAGGTCCGCGGCGCTGTTGTTCCAAAAAGGGTCTTGCCCGGCGTTCTCCTCCCCGCTCAGGTTCTCCGCGATGTCGTTGAGGAAGGCGCAGGCCCGGTCCACCTCCCCGTTTGCGTAGAGCCGGTAGGGCGCCTGCAGCGGGTTCCAGCCGTGCCCAAGGGCGGGGTTGCGCAGGTTCAGCATCAGGATCTCATAGCCGTCCGCCTGCATCTTCGCGGCCATGCGGTCGTAGAGCTCGCCCTTGGCGTCGTTGATGATCACGCTCTCCCCGGCGCGGGACAGCAGGAACAGCGCCGGCATGACCACCGCGCGCGTCTTGCGCGAGCCCGTGGCGCCGAAGACCAGCGTGTGCGCGTCGCTTGCGTCCAGGTACAGCCGCCCCTCCTGCGCGTCGTAGAGCAGCGGCGGCCCGCCAAGGCCCACGGCGCCCGACCTGCCGCCAAAGCGCCCGGCGCGAAGGTCGTAATAGCTCAGGGCGCGCTTGAACCGCTCCAGATCCTCAAACCCGCTCATCGATGTCATCCCAGTCGCCCCCTTTCCAGCACGCCGTCCGTCCGCGCCGCATAGCGCAGCGTCCGCTCCGCCCCGCGCTGCATCAGCGCCGTGAGCTCGCGGTCAAAGTCCATCAGCGCCGTGAGCGCCTTGCCGTACTCCTCCTGCCCGCTGCGTATGGCGCGGTAGAGCCGTTCCCGCTGCTCCGCCGTGCGCGCGGCGATCAGGTCCTCCTGGTTCTGGCGCAGGGCGTTCAGGATCTCCTCGATGCGCCGGTGCACGCGGATGTAGTCCTCCAGATCCGCCAGCGCCGACAGCGTCTCCTCGCCGCAGCGCTCGTCCCGCCGCGCCCGGCGCAGGCACTCGCCCACCTTTTCCAGCACATAGTCGCGGCTCGCCTCCGCCGCAAGGCCGCGGTACAGCGCCACGATCTCCCGCAGCAGCGGCAGGATCTCCTCCCCCTGCAGGAGCGCCGCCACCAGGTCCGCCAGCGCCGCGCGCGCCTGGGCGATCTCCCCCGCCGCGCCCTCCGCCGCCTCCCCGCGCCGGGGCAGGCGCGTGCCCAGATACAGTATGCCGTTGCGGTTGGCGTCAAAGCTCTCGTCCAGCTTCTCATGCAGGTGGCGCATGCGCGAGTAGGTGGAGTTCCAGGTGCCCTCCGAGCAATAGCCCGACCAGACCCGATCGATGTAGAACTCCTTGGGGCGGCGGGCGCCGGCGTTCTCGGCAAAGGCCCGCAGCAGCGCCAGGTGCTTGGGCGAAGTGAGCGTCAGGTGCAGCGCGCCGCCGTCGCGCAGCGCCTTTTCCTCAAAGTCGATGTAGTACTTGCGATCCTTCAGCCGGGAAATCAACCGTGCCTCCCCCCTTTCCCGCGTTTTCAAGCCAAATTCAAGCGCCGCGTAAGCGCCCTGCAGGCCCCTTTTGCTACACTGTTTATGAAAACAGAAGGAAAGGGGGCCGCGCCATGGACGACGCCGGGATCCGCTTTGCCGCCTGCCTGCACGCGCTGGAAGCGCAGGGCTGCACCGCCCGCTCTCTCTTTGCCGACCGCGCCGCGCTGGAGACGGCCGCAGCGGAGACGCTGATCTTCCTGCGCGCCAGCGTCCTGCGCAGCCGCGCACTGCGTGCCCGCCTGCGCCTTGCCGGGGAAACGGAGGACTCCTTTGCCGACGCCGCCGCGCTGCACCTGCTGCAAAAGCTGGACGCGCTCATGGCCTGCCCGGAGCCCGCTCGCGCCGCCTATGCCGTGCGCGCGGCGCACAATTTGGCCGCCACGCTCTGCCGCCGCGCCGCCCGCGCGCCGCAGCCCTGCCCGGACGAGACGCTCTTTGCCCACCTTTCGGCCAAAGAGGACGCAGAAGACGCCCTGCTGCGCAAGGAAGCGCAGGCGGAGCGGCGGGCGCTGGCGCATCTTGCGCTGGCGCTGGCGCAGGACTGCCCGCGCTTTGCCCTGACCTGCCTGCTCTACACCAAGGTCCTTGGCGGCAGGACGCGCGACCTTGCCGCGCTCTTTGACCGCCGCGGGCTCCTCCCGGTGTCGGAGAGCTGCTTTGCCGCGGCGGAGCGGGCCCTGGCCCTGCCCGCCGGCGCGATCCGCCCCCGCGAACAGGACTGCGAGCTCCCCGCCTACGCCGCGCTGCCCGAGCTCTGCGACAAGATCTCCCACGCCTCGCACAACTGCGCCTGCAAGCTGCGCCGCCGCCTGCGCCTTTCTTCTTCCCCCATTATACCCGCCGCGCCATCCCCCGTCAACGCAAGGCAGCGCGCCCTGTCCTGACTGCGCGCCGCATTTTGTGCAAAAAGGACGGGAGACGCGCTCCCGTCCTTTGGCTACCACTGCGCCGCCTCGCGCGTCAGGCGCTGCAGTTCCGGCATCTCTTCGGCCCGATACCACTCCCGCGTCAGGTCCACGACCAGCGCGCACTTTTCCTCGGCGTCCTCCATCCGCGCTGCCCGCAGCAGTATGTGCGTGGAGAGCCAGAACCGCTCCGGCAGCGGGCGGCACCGGAACGCCGCGTCGCAATAGGCCGACACGTCTGCATCCGCCATCGCCCGCTGCATTTCTTCGCGCAGCAGCTGCACCTCTTCGCCGGTAAAGGCCGGGAACAGGCCGCCGTACTTGCGCTGGAAGGACGCCGCGCTGCGCCCCGTGCGCCCCATCTTTTCCTCCAGGCGCAGTATCACATACATATTGACGAGGTCCGCCTCCTCTTTGGCCGGCGGCGAGGCGGCTTCCTCCCGCGATACCTTCGTCTTTTCCGGAAACGCCCCTTCCCCGAGGATACGCAGCGCCCCGGGCAGGCGCACCGCTCCCAGCGCCGCACAGCCGGAAAAGGCCGCCTCGCCGATCTCTTCACAAGTCTGCGGCAGGCACAGGCTGCCAAGCGCGGCGCAGTCCTCAAACGCGTGCGCGCCGATCCGCCGCAAACTCTGCGGCAAGTCCACACATGTCAATCCCGCGCACTTGGCAAACGTCCAGTCCTCGATCTCCGGAAGGCCCGGCGGGAGCGCGATCTCCGTCAGCGCGGCGCAGCCGAAGAAGGCCGAGCTGCCGAGCCGCCGGAGCGTCCCCGGCAGCTTCACCCGTTTTAAGCCCGCGCAGCCAAGAAAGGCGCCTTCCCCGATCCAGGTCACGCCCTCGGGCAGCCTGACCTCGGCAAGGTACGCCGCCGCGCCGGCAAAGGCCTCTTCGCGCACGCCCACGACTCCCGCCGGGACTTCCGCCGTCGCCGCCTTTCCCTCATAGCGGCAAAGGACGCCTGCTTCATCGAGTACGAATGCGTCCGACTGCACCGTCATGCGCGTATCTCCCCTTTCGTCTTTGGCAAAGTCGGTCAATAGATGTCCAGCGCCTTGCGCACCGCGTCCAGCGCGTCGTTGTAGAAGAGCGGCTGTACGTTCTCCAGAAGTTCGCGCGGCGTATTCTGCAGCCCGCGTATGGCGTCGATGGGCAGGAGCACACGCCGCGCTCCGGCGCTGCGGCACACACGCAGTACGTCGTTGAGGTTGCTAAGTTCGCTCAAGGAGCCGGAGAGCTTTAGGTCACCCGCCACCGCCAGCGCGGGCAGGACCGGCCGCTCCACCAGCGCCGAGCACAGCCCGATGAGCTCGCCCACCGAGATCTCCGCACTCTGCCCTTTTCCCTGCGCGTCGCCGTAAAAGAGCAGGAAATCCTTGTCCGAGGCGGTGCGCCCCGGCAGCAGGCGCTGCAGGTTCTCCTGGAAAAAGGTCCAGGCCGCGGCCACGGACTCGCGCACGGCGCGGTTGTTGCCAATGCCCTGCGTCTCCAGGCGGCCGCTGCCGCGAATCGTCTTGTTCTCCAGCCGGTAGACGCCCATGTCCCCGGAGGTGTTGCGCCCGACGGCAAAGACGTGGCCAAAGGGCAGCCGATCCTCGGTGACCAGGGAGTCCTCGTTCTTCTCCGGCACGGGCACGATTTTCTCCTCCCCCGTCTGCACATCGACATAGCCCAGCTTTACGTCGATGAACTCCACGCCCGCCATGGTTCTGAGCTGCTCTTTGACGCGCCGCCGTCCCTCTATCGCGTAGTGCAGCAGCAGCTCCGCCTCCTCCTTTTCGATCCTGCCGTCGGGGAAGAGCAGCTTGCACAATCCGGAGAACGTCTTGCGCACGGCGATTTCATCGCGCTTGTTGAACTCGCGGTTCAGCTTGAAATAGGCGTCGAAGGCGTCGGAAAAATCGATCCGGCGCATCTCTTTGCAGTACTCCGCCAGGCAGTCCGTGATCCAGCCGTACTTTTCCGTCAACAGCTCAGAGCGCATCTTCGGCGTCTCCCAGCCGGGCAGATAGTAATGGATCCGATCAAAAAACGCGCTGTCGCAGTTGAACTCCTGCGGGAAGGGGGTAAAGAGATGTGAGACCTTCAGCAATACGTCGACGCTGTCGTTGATATTGCCTACGTAGACGATCGAGGCGTCCGCGCTGATGGAGATCGGGCCGCGCGCAAAGGAGCCGGAGGCCATGTAGTCCTTTAGGATCTGGATCGTGTCGGTGTTGCTAAAGTGCATGCCCGCCACCTCGTCAAAGGCGACGCAGTCCCAGTGCCCCACCAATCCGACCTCGCGCGTGCGCATATTGTAAAAGAGATTGGCCGTGGTGGTCTTTCCGCCGCTCATCAGTATCGAGTAGGGCGAAATTTCTTTGTAGATGTGGGACTTCCCCGTTCCGCGCGGGCCCAGTTCGCAAAAATTGTAATTCCGTTCCGCCAGGGGCACCATGCGTTCGATGAAGTGCATCTTTTCTTTATCGTTCAGCGTGTCCGGTTCGTACCCGGCCGAGCGCAGCAGCAGATCCCGCCACTGCTCGAAGGTGAAGTTCTTCCGCTCGCTGACGATCTCCTGCAGATCCATGGACGGCATCTGTATCGGCTGTAATTCTCTGATCCGAAACGGGGATTTTCTCGGGTCGTTGCGGCGGTGGGCCGTGTGCTCGCTCAAGCCGGCGCCGTACTCATACCCAAGTGTCACCAGGCACCAGATGCCTCCGGCCAGCAGCTTCTTGTACTGCTTCGCGTACGTCGGATCCAGCAGCACCGGATCGATCTCCAAATTGGTAAACCGTGCCATATACAGATCGCGGTACTCGTCCAGGTACCCTTCCACCCGGTCGATGATCGTGTACTCCCCATCCTCGCGGATGCGGGACTTTATCACTTCGCTCTCGTCCGGGCGAACATAGTTCTTCCGCAGTATCTCGCGGATGCGCTCCATGCCCGCCTCCACGATCTCCGGATCGTCCGACGCGCAGTACATGCCAAGGAGGAATTCCAGCACATAGGTGGGCACATTCGCGCCGCGCTTGAGCTGCGCAGTCAATCCCTTGCAGACGGACCTCCCGGGGAAATGCTCGACAATCTTTTCGTCCAAAGCGTCCAAATTCTCTTCCCTGCCTCTCACTTTCTACAACCATTCTAAAATTTCATCGCGAACGTGATATTGACCTGATACTTCGTCCGGCTCAAAACGCGCGTGCTCTGCCCTTTTTCCCGCACGATCACGAAATACTCCGCGCTCTTGTCGGTTTGGATCCCCGGCAGCAGAGAGAGCGTGACCTTGTGTGTGCGCTCCTCGCCGCTCTTATCCGCCCGCACAGCGCGCGTTTCGCTGACGGGCTTGCCAAAGGCATCGGCCAGGAACACCTCGTATTCCCCGATCGCCCTGCCGTCGCTGTCTTCCGGCTGCGCCAGGCGCAAAGAGAAGAGGTTGTTGGTGATCACGCGCCGATCCTCCAGCAGCTGCAGGCTGGTCTTTCCCTCGTCCGGCGCCACCACCTCGTATTCGATGCGCGCCCGGGGCGGCGGCGCGCTCTGCGGCGGGGCCTGCCGCGGGCCGGCGGCGGGCAAGCGGCCCTGCTGCGTCCGGGCCGCTGCGTTCTGCATGAGAGCCGAATGCGGGGGACGCAGCGCCTGTGTGCCGGGCGTCGGCGCGGCCGTCTCTCCCCGGCCGCGCAGCTGTTCCCACAGGGAGGAGATGGGGGGTGTGCGCCTTTCCTCCGGCGCTTTTGTCCAGGGAAGCACCTCGTCCTTCGCGCTTCCGTTTTGCGGGATCTGCCGCGTGGGGGCGACCCATTCCACCGAAATCTTGTGCCGGTTGCGGAAAGACGCCGCCTCGCTCCCGCGCGCGCACTGTATCGTAAAGCTCCTGTCGTTGCGGAACGCGTCGTCCGCGATACGCTGTACGCTCTCCGGTATGTAGATCTTCTGCAGGTTCGGACAGTCGGCGAAGGCCTTTTCCTCGATCTCCTCGACGCTAAGTCCCATGTTCACCACATTGAGGCCCCGATTTCCAGCAAAGGCCTTTTCGCCTATGACGCGCACCGTTTTGGGGATGAACACGCGCGCTTCTTGGCCGTTGTAGGCGACGAGCTTCCCCTCGCGGATGACGAACGGGCCAAAGCCGACGAGATAGGGCGTGTTGCGGAAGCACTCCTCCGAAAAGCGCCCCGGCTGCAGGCCTTCGACGTCTTTGAGCGCGGCGCAGCTGGCAAAGGCGCCCTTGCCCAGCGCCTGCAGCGAGGACGGCAGGGACACGCTCTTAAGCGCATTGCAGCGCAGAAACGCCCCTTCGCCGATCTCCCGCAGCCCTTCCCGCAAAGAGACGCCGCGCAGCGAGCGGCAGTCCGCAAAGGCGAACTTGTCGATATACTGCAGCATCTCGCCGCGAAAGTCCGCACTCGGCTCCTCCGCGCGCGTCAAGCGCCTGAGCGCGGTGCAGCGCGCGAAAGCCTGCTCCTGTATGCGCTCCGTTTGCGCGCAAAGCGCCACTTCCTCCAGCTCCGCGTCGCCGAAGAAGCAGCGCTCCGGCACGCAGGCGAGCAGGCCCATGTCCGCGGCGCGCAGGCTCGTGCAGCCGATGAACGCCTCACGGCCCAGTGTTTGCAGCGTGCGCGGCAGGCGCACGCGCGCAAGCGCTCTGCAGTTGCCAAAGGCCCTCTCCTCTATGACGCGCACGCCCTCCGGTATCTCGATCTCCTGCAGCGAGAAGCAGCCGGAAAAGGCCGACTTGCCGATCTTTTTCAGGCTTGCCGGCAGCGTTACGCGCTTGAGCGCGCGGCATCCCGCAAACGCGCCTGATGCAATGGTCTCCACGCCCTCCGGCAGATGGATCTCCTCCAGCGCCTCGCACTTGGCGAACATCTCCTCGGAGATGTAGGTGACGCCCTGCGGCAGCTCGATCTCGTCCAGCGATGCGCAGCCCTTAAAGGCCTCCCGACCAAAGCTTGTCGTCGTCTCGGCCAGGTGCACGCACTTGAGTTTTTTGCAAAAGGAGAAGGCGCCGTCCCCGACGCGCCGCACGCTGGGCGGCAGCTGCACCGAGACGAGATTGGCCCTCCACTTGAAGGCGCCTACGCCTATGATCGTCAAAAGACCGTCCGGCACCACGAGGTTCGCTTCGCTTCCGTACCAGTTGAGCAGCGTCGAGCCGGTGAATGTGCTGCAGCGCTGGAACTCCTTTTTGCGGCGCACCTCTTCCTCCGAGCCGCTCTCCAGCGCTTCGATCTGCCGCTCCATGCGCTCTGTCGTCTCTTGGATCAGGCGCTGTTCCTGTCGCGTCGACGCTTCTGCCTGGGCCTGACGCAGGCGTGCGATCATCTCCGCGTTAAGGCGCCCGCTCTCCGCTTCTTCGCTTACCTCGGCTCCCGCCTGTGCCGGGCTTTCCGCCGCTGCCGCCGTTTTCCTTCTCTTCCAATGCTCCGCCAGCTTCCGCAGCGTCCGCATCGCCTTCTCGTGGGCCGCACCGACCTCTGCCGCGCGCGCTTCCGCCTCCTGGCGCGCACTCTCTTCCGCTGCAAGGCGCGCTTCCGCAGCGCTCTGCGCCGCTTCCGCCCGCTCTTTTTCTTCCCGAGCGCCGCGGAGCT
>CALWKN010000057.1 GCA_944381265.1 uncultured Clostridia bacterium | reverse complement strand
TGTTCGCTTGGGGGATGCATGAAGGGGCAACTGCGCCCCCGTGCAGCATACGCTGCCCGGGGGTTCCGGCCTGCGGTGCTCCCTAACGGGAGCGTCCTCGGCCTCCAGGTTCGCTTCGCTCACCCTTGGCAGCCCCTTCATCTTCAATCCGTAGCGGCGGCGTGTACGCCGCGAGGAACGGTTCCGTAGGAACCGTTTCCGGTATCCGGCGCGCCCAGCGCGCAGCGCGCGGCGCTTCCGGAGGGGGCGAAGCCCCTGGAGGGCCGTACAAGCCGCAAGGCTTGGTAGGCCCGGAACCCCGGGCCGCGTTAGCGGCACGGGGCGTAGGGAGATGTCACTCGAAAAAATGCAGACTTGCATTTTTTCGAAGCGTGTCGACGCACGTCGACACGCTCAAGGCCCGCGGGGCGGTTTTTCCGCCCGGCGGGCCTTGCCGTCTCCTGGGCGCAAAGGTGGGGAATTGACAAGCGCGGGGGGTTGTTGTATCATCGTCGTAGGGAAAACGGCTCGGGGCGGGGGGCGTTCCGCCTGTCCCGGAGAAAAACGAAGAAAGACGGTGTTTTGCTGTGATCTACGCCATCCTTCTGTTCGCGCTGACCTACGTTTTGATGTTGGTGTTTGGCAAGTACCGGCCCTACATCGCCCTGTGCTCGGCGGCGGTGTTCATCGTAACGGGCATGCTGCCGCTGTCGGAGGTGCTGGGGGCCATCGACTTCAACGTCCTGATGATGATCGCCGGCACCATGGGGCTGGTGAAGCTGTTCATCGACAGCCGCATGCCGGCGCTGCTGGCGGACCTGATCATGGAGAAGGTGCCCTCGGTGCAGATGGCGGCGGTGGCGCTGGCGCTGTTTGCCGGGGTGATCTCGGCGTTTGTGGACAATGTGGCCACGGTCCTGATGGTGGCGCCGATCGCGCTGGAGATCTGCAAGAAGCTCAGGACGAACCCCGTGCCCTTCATCATCGCCATCGCGGTGTCCTCGAACCTGCAGGGGGCGGCGACGCTGGTGGGCGACACCACGGCCATCATGCTGGGCTCCTACGCGCAGATGAGCTTCCTGGACTTCATCGTCTACAACGGCAAGCCGGGCATCTTCTTTGCGGTGGAACTGGGGGCGGTGGTATCGGCCGTGATCCTTGCCTGGCTGTTCCGCAAGGAGAAGGAGCCGGTGCCAAAGGGCGAAAAGCGCACGGTCGTGACGGACTATGTGCCAACGGTGCTGCTGGTGGGGATGATCGCGCTCCTGATCGGGGCCTCGTTCCTGCCGGTGAAGCCGGACGTGACCAACGGGCTCATCTGTCTTACGCTGATGGCGGTGGGGATCGTCTACGACTTTGCGCGCAAAAAGGACAAGGCGGCGGTGACAGAGCCGCTCAAGGCGATCGACTTTGAGACGATCGGGCTTTTGTTTGGGCTGTTCCTTGTGATCGGCGGCATCACGCACATGGGCGTGATCGACGCGGTGGCGGAGCTTCTGGCGCAGGTGAGCGGCGGCGATCTGTTCCTGATCTACACGGTGATCGTGTGGGCGTCGGTGCTGTTCTCGGCCTTCATCGACAACATCCCCTATGTGGCGACGATGCTGCCGGTGGTGACGGGCCTGGCGGGGGCGCTGGGCGTGGAGCCGACGGTGCTGTACTTTGGGCTTTTGTCGGGGGCGACGCTGGGCGGCAACTGCACGCCGATCGGCGCCTCGGCCAACATCGCCGGCATCGGCATACTGCGCCGGGCGGGGTACGAGGTCCGGACGCGGGACTTTGTGCGCATCGGCATCCCGTTTACGCTGGCGGCGGTGATCCCGGCCTACATCTATCTCTGGCTGCTGTTTGGCGCGTGAGGCATACGCGCCTCTCCCCTATCGCGCCGCGGGCTTCTATTTGGCTCGCGGCGCGTTTTTTCCCGCGGATCCAACGGGAATTGACAAATTTTGTCGTCTGATGTATCATCGAGGGGAAAATTTCCCCTGCGACAGTTGGAGCGGGCCGCGCGGAGCCGCTCTCTTTTTCTATCGCTTCTATCGCGCCCGGCGGGGGCGCGGAAAAACGCATGGAAAAGAGGGTAGCACGATGGCTGTCTACAAGGAAGAGAAGACGAGTACCTGGCGGGTGATCTACCGCTACACGGACCGCAGCGGCGCGCGGCGGCAGACGCAGAAGCGCGGCTTTCGCACCAAGCGCGAGGCGCAGGCCTGGGAGCGCGAGCAGCTGTGCAAGGCGAAGGGGGATCTGGAGATGACGTTTGCCAGCTTCCTTGCGCTCTACGAGGCGGACGTGCGGGCGCGGCTGAAGGAGACGACCTGGGCGACGAAGGCGCACATACTGCGCACCAAGCTCCTCCCCTTCTTCGGCGCGCAGAAGCTCTGCCACATCAGCGCGCCGGAGATCATCGCCTGGCAGAACGAGATGCTGACGCACCGGGACGAAAGCGGGCGCGCCTACAGTCCGGTGTACCTAAAGACGCTCAACAACCAGCTCAGCGCCGTGTTCAACCACGCGGTGCGCTACTACGGACTGCGCGAGAACCCCTGCCGCGCGGCGGGCAGCATGGGCAAGAGCAAGGGCCGCGAGATGCTGTTCTGGACCAAGGAGGAGTATCTGAAGTTCGCCTATGTGATGATGGACAAGCCTTTGTCCTACTACGCCTTTGAGATGCTGTACTGGTGCGGCATACGCGAGGGGGAGCTTCTGGCGCTGACGCCGGCGGACTTTGACTTTAGCAAGTCCACGGTGTCCATCACCAAGTCCTACCAGCGCATCAACGGCCAGGATCTGATCACGGGCCCCAAGACCGAGAAGAGCAACCGCGTGGTGGTGATGCCGCGCTTCCTGTGCGAGGAGATGGAGGACTACATCGCCTCCAAGCGCGGTCTTGCGCCGGCGGAGCGGCTCTTTCCCCTGTCCAAGGGCTATCTGCACCGGGAGATGAACCGCGGCGCCAAGGGCGCGGGGGTTAAGCGCATCCGCGTGCACGACATCCGCCACAGCGCGGTGTCGCTGCTGATCGACATGGGCTTTTCCGCCACCGCCATTGCCGACCGCGTCGGGCACGAGAGCATCGAGATCACCTACCGCTACGCGCACCTCTTCCCCTCGCGCCAGTCGGAGATGGCGGCGCGGCTGGACGAAGAGAGGGGGGACCTTCCGTGAACGCATCGCAGAGGCAGCGCAAGGGCTGCGGCAGGCGGCGCAGCAAGGTGGTGGCCTTCCGCCTTGCCCCCGAGGAGGCGGAGGCGCTGGAGCATCTGGTGCGCCTGTCGGGCCTTAGCAAGCAGGACTACATCTGCTGCCGTCTGCTGGAGCGGGCGGTCGTGATCGAGGGCAATCCGCGCGTGTACAAGGCGCTGCGGGAGGAGCTGCTTGCGCTGCAGGCGGAGCTAAAGCGCATCGAAGCGGGCGCGGGCGTGCAGGAAGCGCTGCTTGCGCGCATCGGCTTTATTGCGGAGGTGCTGGACGGCATGGCCCACCGGCCGAGGAACCCCTAGGGGGATGGGGCAGGCGCCTCCTGCGCGTCGGGCCGAAGGCCCGACCGGGGGCGCGGCGCAGCCGCGGCCCCGACGCCTCGGCCGCAAGGCCGAGGCGGGCGCAGGAGGCGCCGGGGGCGGCGGGGGTGGGTGGCGGGCAAGGCAAAGCCCTGCGGGATGAAATCCCGCAGGGCTTTGCCCAAACGCTCTTTTTTTCGCCGCGCTAAAGCGGGCGCGCAGGCATTTAGTCGATTTCGAAGGGATTGGGCAGGCCGTGCTCGGCGTTGTAGCAGCCAAGCAGGGAGTTGTGCACCATGTCGCTTACGGACTGGTCGGTGTAGTAGGCCTTGTGCGAGGTGAGGATGACGTTGTTGAAGCCGCGCAGCAGGGGGATGAAGCGGTTGTGGATGACGGTGTTCTTCCAGTCGTGGTGATAGAGGCCGACCTCGTCCTCCACCACGTCCAGGCCGGCGGCGCCGACCTTGCCGCTCTCCAGGGCGTCGAGCAGGGCGTTTGTGTCCACCAGCGGCCCGCGGGCGGTGTTGATGAGCACGACGCCGTCCTTCATTTTGGAAAAGGCCTCGCGACCGATCAGGTGGAAGTTGTCGTCGGTCAGGGGCATGTGCAGCGTCAGTATGTCGCTCTGGCGGAAGATCGTATCTAGGTCCGCGTAAGATGCGTACTGCTTGACCTCGTCGTTTTCATAGAGGTCGTAGGCGAGGATCCGGCTGCCAAAGCCGTGCAGGTCGCGTATCACGGCGCGGCCGATCTTGCCCGTGCCAAGGACGC
>CALWKN010000056.1 GCA_944381265.1 uncultured Clostridia bacterium | reverse complement strand
AGCGTGTCGACAAAGTCGACACGCTTCGAAAAAATGCAAGTTTGCATTTTTTCGAGTGACATCTCCCTTCGCCCCGTGCCGCCTGCGGCGGCCCGGGGTTCCGGGCCTAGCAAGCCTTGCGGCTTGTACGGCCCTCCAGGGGCTTCGCCCCCTCCGGAAGTGCCGCGCGCTGCGCGCAGGGCGCCGGATACCGGAAACGGTTCCTACGGAACCGTTCCTCGCGGCGTACACGCCGCCGCTGCGGATCGAAGATGAAGGGGCTGCGGCCCCTTCATACATCCCCTAAGAAATCCCCCTAAGAATACTGCGCTGTTTCGTCAGCAGCCCCTTAGACCCCGCAGGCCCGCCCCCCGCCCCCGGCGCCCCGTCGCGCATCGGGCCTGCGGCCCGATGCAAGGGCCTCGCTGCGCGAGCCCCTTTGGGCGGGCTTCGCCCGCCCGCGCCGGGGCGCCGGGGGTGCGCGCTTCTGCCTAGGGTCCGGCGGGAGAGGGGGCGCCCGTCCCCTGCAGCCCCCCGTGCGTGCCGTTGGCCCGCCCGGGGGGCATTGCGGTCCGCTTGCGCGGACCGGTAGGCAAGGAGGGTGCGCGCGGCAAATGGCGAAACGGCTTTTCTTTGCCGGAAAACTGTGCTATAATTGGGGAAAACACGACGCGGGGGAGAGGAAGACATGAAACTGCTCATCGCCAGCAACAACGCCCACAAGATCCGGGAGATCAAGCAGATCTTCGGCGACCTGTTCGAGGAGATCCTGTCGCTGCGGGAGGCGGGCGTGACGGCCGACCCGGAGGAAACGGGGGAGACCTTCGAGGAAAACGCGCGCATCAAGGCCGAGACCGTGCTTGCCCTCACCGGCTGCGCCGCGCTGGCCGACGACTCCGGCCTGGCGGTGGACGCCCTGGGCGGCGCGCCCGGCGTGCACTCGGCGCGCTACTGCGGCCGCCACGGCGACGACGACGCCAACAACGCCCTGCTGATCCAAAACCTCAGCCATGTGCCCGCCCCGCGCACGGCAAGGTTCGTAAGCGCCGTGGCCCTGGCCCGCCCGGGACGCGAGACGCTCATCCGCACAGGGATTTGCGAGGGCACGGTGGGCTTTGCACCGAAAGGCCATAACGGCTTTGGCTACGACCCGTACTTTACGCCGCTTGGCATGGACAAGACGTTCGCCGAGCTCCCGGGCGAGGTCAAAAACGGCATGTCCCACCGCGCCCGCGCCCTGGCCGCGCTGCGCAAGGCGCTGGAGGAGGAGAAGTGATGCGCTTCCTCGTGCTCTCCGACACCCACGGCGACAGGACGCGCATGACCCGCGCCCTGGACTACCTCGAGGCCCTGAAGCCCGACGCCCTGCTCCACCTTGGCGACTGCACGCGCGACGGCGAGTTCCTGGCGCGGGAATTGCGCCTGCCGCTGCACGCCGTCTGCGGCAACTGCGACGCCTTCAGCTCGCTCTACCCTTCCGAGGAGGTGCTGGAGGTCGAGGGCGCGCGCCTGTTTTTGACGCACGGCCACCGCTACGGCGTGAAGGAGGACCTGCTGCGCCTGACCTATGCGGCCAAGGAGCGGGGCTGCAGCGCCGCGCTGTTCGGACACACGCATGTGCCGCTGTTAAAGAGGGAGGAGGGGCTCCTGCTGCTCAACCCCGGGTCGCTGTGCCGCCCGCTGCTTGCAGGCGAAGGGGGCCTTGCGCTGTGCAAGGTGGAAAAGGGCAGCGTCTCGGCCACGCTCCTGCCCTACGCGCTGCGGCCGTGAAAAACTTTTTTGCGGAATTTTGCCAAACCCCTTGACAGGGGGAGGCGCGTAGGATATAATCTATATTCGTCAGCGGGTGTGCCGCCCCAGGGAAGGTATGCGCCTGTAGCTCAGCTGGATAGAGCAACGGCCTTCTAAGCCGTGGGTCAGGGGTTCGAATCCCTTCAGGCGCGCCATACTGACGGCCTTGCCCGATACACATGGTGGATATAGCTCAGTTGGTTAGAGTGCCAGGTTGTGGCCCTGGAGGTCGTGGGTTCGAATCCCACTATTCACCCCATTTTCCCTTTTGAAGTCCCCCGTTCACGGCGGCAGGCGCCCGCGTATTTCCCGTTGGGGTGTAGCCAAGCGGTAAGGCACGGGACTTTGACTCCCGCATTCGTAGGTTCGAGCCCTGCCACCCCAGCCAATGTATGATCCATTAGCTCAGTTGGCAGAGCACTTGACTTTTAATCAAGGTGTCCGGAGTTCGAATCTCCGATGGATCACCACTTGATCTTGTTATGCGGGCGTGGCGGAATGGCAGACGCGCTAGACTTAGGATCTAGTGCCAGACGGCGTGGGAGTTCAAGTCTCTTCGCCCGCACCAAATCGGTTATGCGGTAGTAGCTCAGTGGTAGAGTGCCACCTTGCCAAGGTGGATGTCGCGGGTCCGAATCCCGTCTACCGCTCCATTTTGCGGGTGTAGCTCAACGGTAGAGTCCCAGCCTTCCAAGCTGGTTGCGTGGGTTCGATTCCCATCACCCGCTCCACACCTGCTCTTGACGGACCGCTAGCTCAGTTGGTAGAGCACCTGACTCTTAATCAGGGTGTCCAGGGTTCGAGTCCCTGGCGGTCCACCAAATTCCCTGCCGGCACCGCCGCGCAGGGTTTTTTTGTACCGGAAAGGAGAAGAGACATGATCCTCTCGGCGGAACACATCGACAAGGCCTTTACCGGCAAGCCGCTGCTGCAAGACGCCTCTTTGTTCGTGGAAAAGGGGGACAGGATCGGCATACTCGGGCGCAACGGCGCGGGGAAGAGCACGCTGCTGCGGCTGCTGGCGGGGCTGGAGCCCCCGGACAGCGGGCAGGTGCGCCGCGGCGCGGGGGTGCGGCTGTCGTACCTTGCGCAAAACCCGGTCTTCCCCGCGGGCGCCAGCGTGGCCGAGGCGGCGCTCTTTGGCGTCTCCAAGGAGGAGCGCGGCGTCATGGCGTATGAGGCCATGCGCGTGCTGACGCAGCTGGGGCTGACGGATGCCGAGGCCCCGGCCGACGCGCTCTCCGGCGGGCAGAAGAAGAAGCTGGCCCTGGCCGCGGCGCTGCTGCGCCCCTGCGACGTGCTGCTGTTGGACGAGCCGACCAACCACCTGGACATAGAGACCGCCGAGTGGCTGGAAAAGCGGCTGCAGGCCTTCACCGGCGCGCTGCTGCTGGTCACGCACGACCGCTACTTCCTGGAGCGGATCGCAAACCGCATCGTCGAGGTGGAGGGCGGCGCGCTCTACAGCCACCCGGCCAACTATTCCGCGTACCTAACGCGCAAGGCCGAGCGCCAGGACATGGAGCGCGCCAGCGAGCGCAAGCGCCAGGCGATCCTGAAGAAGGAGCTTTCCTGGATCCGCCGCGGCGCGCCCGCCCGCTCCACCAAGGCCAAGGGCCGCATCGAGCGCTTCGAGCAGCTCAGCGCGGTCGAGGCGCCGCAGCAGGAGCAGCAGATGCACATTTCCGCCGCAAGCTCCCGCCTCGGGCGCAAGATCATCGAGATCGAAAGCGTCACAAAGGCATTTGGTGAAAAAACGCTGCTGCGCGACTTTACCTATACGCTGCTGCGCGACGACCGCGTCGGCATCATCGGCGAAAACGGCTGCGGCAAGACCACGCTGCTCAAGCTCCTCACCGGGGAACTCAAGCCGGACGAAGGGCGGATCGTGCGCGGGGACACGGTGCGCATCGGCTGCTTTGCCCAAGGGGCGGAGGCCCTTGCCGCGCTGCCCGCGGACGCGCGCGCCATCGATGCCGTGCGCGACGTGGCCCTTGCGGTGGAGACGGACGAGGGCAGGCTCACCGCCGCGCAGCTGATGGAGCGCTTCCTCTTTGACGCAGAGCTGCAGTACACGCCGATTTCGCGCCTTTCCGGCGGCGAAAAGCGGCGGCTGCAGCTGCTCACCGTGCTCATGGGCGCGCCCAACGTGCTGCTGCTGGACGAGCCGACGAACGATCTGGACATCCAGACGCTGACGATCCTGGAGGACTACCTGGACGCCTTTCCCGGCGCGGTGGTGGCCGTCTCGCACGACCGCTACTTCCTCGACCGCGTGGCGCATCGCCTCTTTGCCTACGAGGGCGAGGGGCGCGTGCGCCAGTACCCCGGCGGCTACAGCGACTACCTGCGCCTGCGCGATCCGCAGCCGCAGGCCGCCGCCCCGGAAAAGAAGGCCGCGCCGCCAAGGCCGCAGCGGGAGAAGAAGGTGAAGTTCACCTTCCGCGAGCAGAAGGAGTTCGAGACCATCGACCAGGAGGTGGAGCGGGCGGAAACTGCGCTGCGGGAGATCGAGCGGCAGATGGAGGAGGCGCAGGCGGACTATGTGGCGCTGCAGCGCCTGGAGCAGGAGAAGGCGCAGGCCCAGGCGAGCCTTGACGCGGTGACGGAGAGATGGGTGTACCTCAACGACCTGCACGAGCGCATGGAGGCGGAGGAAAATGGATGAGCTGGCGGTCTTAAAGCAGTACTTTGGCTACGACGCCTTCCGGCCCGGGCAGAGGGAGGCGGTGCGCGCGCTCCTAAGCGGCCGCGACGTGCTCTGCGTCATGCCCACCGGCGCGGGCAAGTCCCTCTGCTACCAGGTGCCGGCGCTGCTGCTGCCGGGGGTGACGCTGGTCGTCTCGCCCCTGATCTCGCTGATGAAGGACCAGGTGGCGGCCCTGAACCAGGCGGGCGTGCGCGCCGCCTACCTGAACTCGTCGCTCACGCCGCGGCAGTTCCAGCTGGCGCTGGAGAACGCCGCGCAGGGGATGTACCGGCTGATCTACGTGGCGCCGGAGCGGCTGGAGACGGTGGACTTCCAGTACCTGTGCCAGCAGGTGCCGGTGCCGCTCTTGGCCGTGGACGAGGCGCACTGCGTCTCGCAGTGGGGGCAGGACTTTCGCCCGAGCTACCTGCGCATACGCGACTTTGTGGAGAAGCTGCCGCGCCGCCCGGTGCTGGGGGCCTTTACCGCCACGGCCACGCCGGAGGTGCGGGCGGACATAGAGGCGCTGCTGGGCCTGGACGTCCCCTTGTGCGTGGCGACGGGCTTTGACCGGCCCAACCTGCGCTTTGCCGTCGAGCACGTAAGCGCCAGGGACAAGTTCCCGGCGCTGCTGCGCATACTGAAGGAGCAGGAGGGGAGGAGCGGCATCGTCTACTGCCTGGCGCGGCGCACGGTGGAGGAGGTCTGCGAGGCGCTGCGCGCCTACGGCGCCTCCGCCACGCGCTACCACGCCGGGCTCCCCGACGCCGAGCGGCGGCAGAACCAGGACGACTTCCTCTACGACCGCGCCCGGGTGATGGTGGCGACAAACGCCTTTGGCATGGGCATTTACAAGTCCAACGTCGCCTTCGTCGTGCACTACAACATGCCCAAGAACCTGGAGTCCTACTACCAGGAGGCCGGGCGCGCCGGGCGGGACGGGTCGCCGGCGCTGTGCACGCTGCTCTACAGCGGCCAGGACATCAAGCGCAACGCCTTCCTGATCGACCGGGAGGGCGACAACCCGCTGCTGAGCGAGGAGCAGGCCCGCGCCGTGCGCGAGGGGATGCACGAGGGCCTGCGCCGCATGGCGCGCTACTGCACGACCGGCGATTGTCTGCGCGCCTGCATACTGCGCTATTTCGGCGAGCAGGCGATGAATGCGTGCGGCAACTGCTCCAACTGCGACGAGGAGAGCACGGAGGACCTGGACGTCGGGGACGAGGCGCGGGCGCTGCTCGCCTGCGTGCGGGAGCTCGGCGAACGGTTTGGGCGCACGCTGGTGCTGGCGGTCCTGCGCGGGCGCGACTCCAAGCGCGTGCGCGAGATGAACCTTGCGCAGGCGCGGGCCTTTGGCGTGCTGCGCGGCTGCACGCAGGAGCACCTGATGCTGCTGTGCGATTTCCTGCTCGAGCGCGGGATCCTTCTTAGCAGCGGCGGGACCTATCCGGTGCTGCGCCTGGGGCCGGGGGCGGAGGAGATCCTGCGGGGCGGCGCGCTGTATATGCGCGTGCGCCGCGAGGCGGCGGAGGGGCGGCCCCGCCGCACGCGCGATGCGCGCCGCGCCCCGGCGGCGGAGGCGCCCGTGGACGAGGCGCTGCTGGAGCGGCTGAAGGAGCTGCGCAACCGCCTGGCCGCGACGGCGGGCGTGCCGGCCTATGTGGTCTTTTCCGACGCCACGCTGCGTGATATGTGCGCAAAGCGCCCCCGCACGCAGGAGGAGTTCCTCGCCGTCTCGGGCGTGGGCGCGTACAAGCTGCGCCGCTACGGCGCGGCCTTCCTGCGCCTGCTGAGTGAAGGCGGAGACTGAGGCGCGCCCGTCCTGCGTCCGCCCTGCCGGGGCCACGCCCCACCCCAGATGCCCTCGACGCAGAGCCGCGCCCGCCACCCCCCGCGCCCCCTTGCAGGGGGCGCGGGGGGTGGCGTCCGCGTCTCCGGCCCCCCAAAGCAAAGGCTGCGCCTTTGCTTTGCGAGGCCGGGGGTGGGGAAAATGGGGGGAGCGCAGCCGATGCGGCCTTACGCCCGGGGCCACGCGCTTGCAGGATGGGCTTTGCCCATCATCTGCCTCGCGCGCGGTCGGCCCGGCCCCGGCGCTGCGGGGGATGGGCGGCGCAGGGGGGAAGGCCCGAGGAGAACGGCTCGCAGGCGGCCCCACGGGCCCCACCCGCCTTTCTTCCGCGCAGGCCGGCATTGCGGCGCCGCCGCGCCCTCCGTCCCCGTCCAATGACCGGGGCTCCATCCCCCATCGAGTCAGGACCTTACGCCTCGCTGCCCACCCGCCGGCGACCTGCCACGAACGAACGGGAGGACGAGGCGCGCCCCGCGTTCCCGTTTCTCGTTGGTGGGGAAACCGGGGCC
>CALWKN010000055.1 GCA_944381265.1 uncultured Clostridia bacterium | reverse complement strand
CGGTGGAAGAGCTCCGCCGAGATCTCGTCGCTGCCGAACTTCAGGCTGTCCGTCTCCAGGTACTCGCCATAGGCCTGCGCGCCGTAGGGCACGCCGTAGACGATGCGGCTCTCCGCCGCCCGGCTGCAGAGGTTCATCTTCAGCTGCACGTCCGGCGTTCCCGGCCAGTTGCAGGCGACGGCGACGTCCAGGCGCTTCTCCTGCGCCGGCAGGCGGAGGGTCTTGTAGACTTTTACGTCCAGCACCTCGCACACGATCTGCACCTCGGCAAAGAGGGCGTTGCAGGCGGTGAGGCGCACGCTGCGCACGTGCCTGGACGCGCGGTCCAGTTCCGGCTTTGCGGCGGAGCGCTCGGAGCCGCCGAGGGAATCGTCCAGGAGCGCATAGATCTCCAGCGTGGCCGCCGCCGCCCAGTCCTTGTCGGTGGCAAGGTCGATGAGGTGCGCAAGGCAGCCGCTGCGCTTGGAGACGGTCAGGCGGTAGTGGGCGTTAACGAGCGTCAGGCTCTACTCCGCGTCCTCCACCGTGAACGCCTGCGCGGCCTTCGCCTGCCCGGGGCGGATGCGCAGGCCCATGCAGCCCACCGAAGGCACGCCGCGCACGCGCGCATACCAGGCGCCGCTGTGGTACACCACCGGCTCCGCCTCGCCGTCCGCGCCTTCCGCCACGTAGGAAGTCTCCGGGTCGAGCCGCAGCCCTTCCAGCGGCACGACGGCGTCTCTCTTCCAATTTAGTGTGTTCAGCACCGCGATGTTGGCCCCGCCGCAGCGCGACAGGAGCGCCGGTGCGCAGGCGTCGATCAGTTTGTCCGCGATCTTCAGCGCCGCCTTCTTGTAGATCAGGCGGTCGAACTCGGTCTGCGCGCCCTCCACGCCGCCGAAGTTGTGGTCCTGGGTGATCACCTGCAGGCGCCAGGCGTACTCGATCCATTCCTGTGTGGTCTTGGGCGTAAACTCCAGGTCGAAATAGCGCCGCTTGCCGCCGTTGCCGCCCGGGTCCTTGAGCGGGTGCTTGTCAAAGGCGATCTCCACCGGTTTGCCCAGCGCCGCGCAGAGCGCGACGAGCTTTTCGGCGTCGGTCAGGCGCTGATCCACCTGCTTGTCCAGCGCGTAGAAGGCCACGTTCATGGCCGAGCCGTGGTGGCCCCAGCGGGAGGGGTATTCGCCGCGCAGGCTCGTCAGGCCCTCGGTCTTCATGCCGCGCAGCACTTCATAGGCGTTGCCCATGGCAAAGGAGCAGTCCGGGCGCTCCGCGTTGAGCTTATCCACCAGCTCCATGACGTCGTACTGCACGCCCTTGCCGTTTTCCTTGGCGATGAACGTACCCGCGGGCCCCATGTCCCCGGCCGAGCAGCCGAGCAGTATGACGTCGGAGCCGATCTTCTCCTGCGTTTCGCGCAGGTTCCGCAGGACGTCGTCCAAATCGTAATAAGCGTAGTGGCTTGGGACGTCGTACATGATGATGTCGCTGTCGTCCAGGCCGAGCCAGTGGAAGCGCGCGCCGCGGCGGAATCCCCGGGCGGAGATGTAGTAGTCGATGCCCGCCTTCTTGTAGATCTGCGGCGTCTGCTCGGCAAAGCCGGGCAGGTCGGGGTGGCAGGCGACGCGGCAGTCCCTGCCGAGGATCTCGCGGATGATCTTCTTGCCGTAGAGGGCGTTGCGCACCAGCGCCTCGCCGCTCACGTGGTTTTCCAGTCGATCGGTGTAGCAGGCCGCCATTTCAAACTGCCCGCGCGCAAACGCCGCCCGCAGCGCATCCATGCGATCCGGGTAAACGTGGGCAAAGTACTCCAGGAAGCGCGCGGTCTCGATCAGGAAGTGGAAGTCCGGCTCCGCCTCCGCCCGGCGCAGCGCTTCATTCAGTATGTGCGCGCCCCGATCCAGGCAGTCCGCCTGCGCGCCGATCCAGTACAAATCGAGGTGCGACGAGTGCATGATGTAGACCTTGGTCTTCTCCATCTGGGGAACCTCCTTCTCAGTCGAAGCGCAGCACGACTTTCAGCGTGTCCTCGGGGTGCTGCTGGATGTGCTCGAAGGCCGCCGGCGCTTCCCGGAAGGGGAAGCTGTGCGTCAAAAGGCCGCGCGGGTCGATCCACCCCTCCTCCAGCCAGCGAACCACCTTGGGGAACTGGTTGCAGCTCAGCCGCGAGCCCAGGATCTCCAGCTCCCGCTTCATGATGTCGATGGGAGCGATGCGCGCCGCCTGCGTGGGGAAGCCCAGCACGACGACCCGCCCGGCGGGAGACACCCACTTCTGTATGCAGTCCTCCAGCACCGGGATGCTGCCGGTGGCCTCGAATATGACGTTGACGCCCTCGCCCTGCGTAAAGGCGGCGACTTTGGCGCCGACGTCCTCCTTGCCGCCCAGGGCAACATCGTCCGCACCCAGCGCCTTGGCGCGCTCCAGGCGGGCGGGCAGCGCATCCAGCATCAGCACGCGCGCGCCCAGGCGCTTTGCCACCTGCAGAATGACGATGCCGATCGGGCCGGCGCCGCAGATCAGCACGCTGTCCTGTCCGCTCAGGCGGGCGCGCTCCGTCGCCTCGGCGGCGATGGTGTAGGGCTCGGCCGTCGCCGCGAACGCCCAGGGGATCTCCTTGGCGATGCGGTGCACCTGCCCGGCGGGCAGCGTGAACTCCTCTCGGAAGCCGCCGTCCACGTGCGCGGCCAGCACCCGGATCTCGCGGCAGACGTTGTAGCGGCCCACGCGGCAGGCGTAGCAGCGGCCGCAGGCGCGCACCGGGTCCACGACGACGTGGTCGCCGACGGCGAGGTTCCGCACCCCTTCGCCCACTTCGAGGACTTCTCCCGCGATCTCGTGGCCGAGTATGCGCGGATAGGTCGCAAACGCGGACTCGCCGCGCAGCACATGGACATCCGAGCCGCAGATGCCGCCCGCGTGGACGCGGAGCTTCACCTCGCCCGCGGCGGGCGCGGCGGCCGGCGGACAGTCCGCCACCTGCAGCAGGCCCGGTCGTTGTGCGATGATGGCCTTCATGGTAGTTCCCTCCCCCATATGACGCGCTCTTTCCCGCGTTGTGCGGAAAAGGTTTTCACGCTCTGTCTTTGGTCCTTTTCCTTAGTTCTGGGAATTTCTTCCAGCTTCTCTGATTGAATGAGAGCGAAGGTCACAAGTGCCGAGAAAACGTTTTCATTTCTTTGCGATAAGTTTACTTCCGCCTTCTCCGTCTGTCAATAGCAAAATCCAGTGGAAAAAGTTTCGAAATCCAACGCAAGCGGTCTTTTCCCTGCCGCAGAGGATTTCTTTCTGTCTCTTCGCCGGAAGCGGTTGACTTTTGCGCGATTTTATGCCATATTGTATTTGAGCGCAGCAGAAAACGTTTTCACAACGGCCAGTGCAAAAAAAAGAGGTGGCGCATGAAAAAGAGCGGAAAAATGACGATCGTGCAGATCGCCGAGATGGCGGGCGTTTCCGTGAGTACCGTCTCGCGCGTTCTGAACCACAAGGGCAATGTGGATGCGGACACCTGCGCGCGCGTCGAGCAGATCATATTTGAGCAGGGGTACGCGCCCAACCGCCTGGCGCAGGGGCTCGTCCGGCAGCGCAGCAAGACCATCGCGCTCATCGTGCCGGACATCTCCAACCCGTTCTTTGCCGACATCATCCACGGGGTGGAAGACGTCTGCACGCCGCTGGGCTATTCGATGTACCTGTGCAACTCCAACTTCGACCACGACCGGGAGAGCCACTTCCTCGTTGAGATGGCGGAGCGGCAGGCGGAGGGCGCGCTGCTGATCAGCGCCTTTCTGCAGAACCAGGAGCTCATCCACCAGCTCAACCGCAATTCGATGAGCATCGTCTGCATACAGACGCAGATCGAGGGCATCGACTGCGTGAACACGGACGACTACGCCGGTCTGTGCCATTCCATCCAGCGGCTGATCGACCTTGGGCACCGGCGCATCGCCTTTTTGTGCATGGACAAGCGCGGCTGCCGCATGCGCTTCCAGGCCTACTGCGACACGCTGAAAAAAAACGGCATTCCGATCGTGCCGGAATACATCCGCGAGAGCGTGGAGACCAACCACTCGGAAAACCCGGGGTACTCCATGGCGCGGGCGGTGCTCTCCCTGCCCTGTCCGCCCACCGCCATACAGTCGCTCAACGACCACCTCGCCTTTGGCGTCTACCGCGCCACGCAGGAGCTGCACCTGCGCATCCCGCAGGACCTTTCCGTCGTCGGCTACGACGACCTGCCCATTTCTTCCCTGCTGCGGCCGGCGCTGACCACGATCCACCAGCCCGCCTATTCCATGGGCGAGGCGGGCTGCGAGCTCCTGATCAAGAACATCTCCTCCAAGAGAAACGCCGCGCCGCGCGAGCGGCGGGAGGTGCTCTTTGCCACGCGCTACATGGAACGGGATTCCACGGCCCCGCCGCGGGAACTGTGAGGTAAAAGAGATGTTTCCCTATCTGGAAAACGAGACCGGCATATCGCCCGAGGACGTGCGGCGCTTTCTTCAGCGCCTGCTCTCCTCCCTTGGCGCTCCGCCGCGGCGCGTCCTGCTGATCCCGCCGGACATCACCCGCTTCCACTCCTATGCCGGCGTGCTGACGCGGGAGCTGTACGCGCTGCTGGAGGCGCAGGGCTGTCGCTGCGACATCCTGCCGGCGCTGGGGACGCACATGCCCATGACGCGGGCGGAGCAGATCGCCTTCTTCGGCCCGGACATCCCCGCCGAGCGCTTCTTCCGCCACCGCTGGCGGGAGGACACGGTGGTCCTTGGAACCATCTCTGCGCAGGAGGTCGCCGAGCTGTCCGATGGGCTTCTGGTGCGGGAGATCCCGGTGGAGGTGAACCGGCTCCTGCTGCGGGACTACGACCGGATCCTCTCCATCGGCCAGGTCGTGCCGCACGAGGTCGTGGGCATGGCCAACTACACGAAAAACATATTGGTCGGCTGCGGCGGCAGCGAGATGATCAGCGCCTCCCACCTGCTGAGCGTGCTCTACGGCACGGAGCGGACGATGGGCGAAGACCGCACCCCGGTGCGCAGGCTCTTTGACCTGGCGCAGGAGCGGTTTCTGTCCCATCTCCCTCTCCTCTACCTGCTGACCGTGACGCGCACGGACGATGCGGGGGTGACGAAGCTGCACGGCCTCTACGCCGACCACGGGCGCGCGGGGTACGAGCGGGCCGTCGCCCTCTCGCAGCGCCTGAACATCACGCGCGTGCAACAGCCGATCCAGGTCTGTGTCGCGCACCTGGTTCCGGCGGAGTTCCGCACCGCCTGGGTGGGGAACAAGGCCATCTACCGCACGCGGCGGGCCCTGGCGTCCGGGGCCCGGCTCTTCCTGCTTGCCCCCGGCTTCGAGCTCTTCGGCGAAGACCCGGAAAAC
>CALWKN010000054.1 GCA_944381265.1 uncultured Clostridia bacterium | reverse complement strand
CCTTGCGTGGGCCTTTGCATTTGCAAAGGCCCGCGGGGGCGTATGGCGCGCGTCCACACGCCTCCGCGGAACGACAAACTCGCATTTTCTTGGGGGCACACCCTTGCGGAAGCGCCCGCCCTTTTTTGCGTCCCCCTAGACCGCAGCTTTACTCGGTCTACCGTCTGAGCGGACCTTCGCATTGGCAAAGGTCCTTTCGGCGTATTGGCATTCATCCACACACCGCCCGAGAAACTATAACGCGCATCTCCTCGAAGGACATTTTCCCATTGCGCTGTCTGCGGTGGCTCCCGGCGCGTAAAAGCGGCCCGTTCGGTGGGCGACAGCCGACGCCAGATGCCAGAAACAATTTCTGCGGAACCGTTCCTTCACCCGCGCCCCATGTCGCTGATGCGGCCCTCCAGAGGTTGCCGCCCGCCCTTGCGGAAAGCGCCTACGCCGCCGCGGCCACCCCCGGGGGCCGTCCGGCCCTTCCGGCCTCCCCCAGCTCCAGCTTTACTTGGTCCATCGTCTGATCGGGTCTTTGCACTGACAAAGGCCCTTTCGGCATTTTGGCATTCATCCACACGCCCCCTCGAGAAATACAACGTGCATTTTCTCGAAGAACACTCCCTTCTTCCTGTGCCCTCAGAGGCTGCGCACTTCCTTGCGGAAGCGTCACGCCGCACTGCGGATGAGCCGCCAAAGGGGAGTGCGAGCAGACGGATAGGGGCCACCCCTTAGGCCCGCTCATCGGGCGCATTCATCCCTTGAGAAACTCCAAGCTTTTGGAGGCATCCCCTTCGCCATGTGTCGTCCGCGGCGGCGGGGAACGCCTTGCACTGCGCCAGCCGGAGAAGATCCCCCGGCCGCCGAAAACAAATTTGCCTCGCCTGGCACAGGCGGGGCAAATTTGTTTTGGGGGGCCGTGCGGAAACGCGGGGAGGGGGCCGCAGGGGCCGCGGCACGCGGGCCCGGAGCGCCCCCTCAACGCGTTTCCGCAGAGTCGAGGGCAGTGGGGTGGGGCGTGGCCCCGGCAGGGGTGTTTGGGAGGGCGGAAATTTTTTTGCCCGCGCTGCGGAGAAAGGGGAGGCGCGGGCGTTGTATAGGGAAAAGGGGGGCGCATAAGGCCCCCGCAAGGAGGATGCGGCATGACAAATGAAAACGCGCGCGGAACGCTGTCGGAGAACGCCCGCGCAAGACTCGTGGAGATCTGGGACTACGCGCCGCTCCTGACGTACCCGGCGGAGCGCGAGATCGATTTTCGCCTGCGCGTGGACAGGGCCGTGCGCCTGTGCGAGGCGGTGGAGCGAGCGCACGCGGAAGGGCAGGTCCTCGCGGATCTCGCCAACGTGCACCTGCAGATCTGGGAAGACGGCGCGGTCTCCGTCCTGCAGACGGAGCCGATCTACAGGGTGAGCAAGGGCCGCCGCTACCGCCATGTGCTGTGCGAAGCGGGTTATATGGCGCCGGAGGTGCTGCGGCAGTGCCTGCCGGCGGGCCAGTGGCGGGTGCGCTACGCCCTGCCGGCGGAGGGTGGGTTCACAGCGCGCACGGACGACTTTACGCTGGCGGTGCTGCTGTTCCGCCTGCTGATGCATGGCTGCCACCCCTACGGCGAGGCGAAGGGCGAGGAGCTGGACGCGCGCGTGGAGCGCGGCGAGACGCCCTTTTTCCGCCATCTGTCGGGCATTCCCCTTCCGCCGCAGGCGCCGGACCTTGCGGCGCTGCCGCCGCATCTGCGCGCGCTGTTTGCGCAGGCGTTCACGGGCGCAGAAGCGGCGCGCCCCGACGCGGCGGCCTGGCGGCGGGCGCTGACGGAGTTCCGCGCGGAGCTGCGCGACAGCCCCTGCGGCAGAAAGGCGCACGCGGCCTGGTCGGACGCCCCGCTTTGCCCCTACTGCGCCGCCGACGCGCGCTGGCGGCAGGCGCAGCGGGCATCGGGACCCCATTTCGAGGAAGCCCCCTGGCAGGAGGAAGCGCAGGCCATGCCCTGGCGGGACGACCCAACGCCACAGCCGCAGACGGCACAGCCGCAAACGGCGCGCCCGCGCAGCGCCGGGCGTTTCTGGGCGGTGACGGTGCTGCTGGGCCTTGCGATACAGGCCTACATGGCCGCGGAGGTGATGCCAGGGCTGTTCCGCGAGGAGTTCACCTCCGAAAAGCTGATCCACATCGGCGCGGTGGGCGGTCTGCTCGCGGGGATGGCGAGCCTGCTGCTGTACAACGCCATTCGCGCGTGCGGCGGCCGCTGCGCGTGGTGGGACTACCTGCTCTCGCCTGCGGTGTCGCTCCTTGGCATGTGGATCTTTGCCGAGGTGCTGGTGCTGACGGTGTGGCTGGCGCAGTCGGTCTTTCTGGCGGTGGTGGTCGTGGCGGTACTGATCGTGCTGGTGCGCGTGCTGTGCGGCTAGGGAAAAGGCAGAGAAAACGCGCCGTTTTTCGGAAAAAGGAGGATGCAGTATGGACAGAGAACAGGTTTGCGCTTTGGAGAGTGTGCGCGCCCCCATCGGCCTGCGCGAGGTCGTTTCCGCGGTGCGGCGGGAGGCGGCGCGAAAGCACGGCACGCCGCCGCACCTGCTCGTGCGCCTGCGCGCGGGCGACGGGCGCAGCACGCTTGCGGCCTTTGTGGCCGAGACCTACGCGCAGAGCCGCCGCCGCGACTTCAGCAGCCCGGATCTCTTTTTGGAGTACGCGCTGGGCGGCGCCTGGACGCTGCCGCGCATCGCCCAGGACGCCTCCTTTCAGGCCGGATACGCCAACGACTTTGCCGGCGTGCTGGCGCTGGACGCCACGGCCCTGCTGACCGAATGGGATGGGGAAGCGCCGCCCGAGCTCCTGCGCGGCCTGACGCGCCTGGGCGAAACGGCGACGCTTCTGCTCTTCCTGCCGCCCGGGCGCGAGGCGGAGGCGCTGTCGCGGCATCTGCAGGAGGCGCTGCCGGACCTGGAGGCCTTCGCCCCCGCGCCCTACGGCGAGGAGGAACTGCTCGACATCGCCCAACGATCGCTGGAGGACGAGGCGCTGTCCCCGGCGGCGCTGTCGCGCCTGCGGGAGAGCCTGCGGGCGGAACTGCGCGCGCGGGCCTGGAATGGGCGCGGCGTCACCGCCCGCACGGTCTGCGCGCTAAAGCGCAGGATCCTGCGGCGCATGGAGGAGGAATAGCACATGTACGGCAGTCGTTTTTCTACGGGATCGGAGATCCGGCGGGCGCTGCAGCCGCTGCCGGCGCAGGCGGGCGGGCCGCTGCTCTACCGCGGCGGCGGTCGGGATTACGTCTACACGGGCGAGGCGAACGCGCTCTTCCTCGGCCTGACGGGCAGCGGCAAGACGCGCTGCGGCACGCTGCCGATGCTGCGCAGCTTCCTGCGCGCCGGGGAGTCCTTCGTGGCGCTGGACGGCAAGGAGGAGCTCTACAACGGCACCGCCTGCGAGGCGGAGGCGCGCGGCTACGAGGTGCACGTCTTCAACCTGCGCGAGCCCTTTGCCAGCGAGCGCTGGGAGCCGCTGTCCACGCCCGCGGCGCTGTGGCGGCAGGGCGCGCAGGAGCGCCAGGCCGCGCAGGAGATGCTGGAGGACCTGGCCTCCGCCCTCTACCCGCCGCAGATGCGCGACCCCTTCTGGTCGGACTCGGCAAGGTCCCTGTTCATCGGCGCGGCGCAGGCGCTGCTGCTGCAGGCCAAGCCCTCCGAGGTCAACTTGATCAGCCTGTGCCGCCTGGTGTCCGAGGGGGAGGAGAGTCTGGGAACGGAGAGCTGTCTTAAAGCCTTCGTCTCCCGCCTGCCGCCGGATTCCCCCGCCGCCTGGCAGCTGCAGAGCTACGTTTTGACCGCCAGCGACACGCGCGGCGGCATCCGCTCCTGCTTCCTGGAGGGGCTGACGCGCTTTGTCCGCAGCGCGGGCGCGCTCTCGCTGCTCAGCGGCGACGACCTGCGCCTGCACGAGCTGGATGTGCAGCGCCCGCTTGCCGTCTACATCGTACTGCCGGACGAGAGCTCGATCTTCCGCGCGCTGGCCTGCGCGCTCTGCGGGCAGCTGATCCGCCACTTCCTGCGCCTGGCGCAGCAGAAGTACGGCGGCCGCCTGCCGCAGCGGCTGAACTTCGTGCTGGAGGAGCTGGCCGGCGTGGGCTGCGCCATCCCCGGGCTGCTCAATTTGATGGCTGAGGGGCGCTCGCGCAACGTCCGCTGCCAGATGGTGCTGCAGAGCCTAACGCAGCTGGAGACGCTCTACGGCGCAGCGGGCGCCGAGACGCTCACCGGCAACGCCGACCTGTGGGTGGCCTTCCGCACCAACCAGGTGGAGACGCTGCGCCGCCTGTCCTTCCTCTGCGGCGAGCGCGTCGCGGGGGAGCGCCGCGCGCCGCTGCTGCCGCCGTCGCTGCTGGCGGCGCTGCCGACGGGACAGGCGCTGGTGTGGCTCGGTGGCAGGGTGAAGTTCGTCTCCCGCCTGCCGGATGTGGACGAGAGCTTCGGCGCGCCCGAGCGCCGTCCCGCGCCGCGGCCCGCGCGCGGCGAAACGTGCCCGGATGTTTTTGACGTCAAAAAATTCGTGCAGTCGGCGCAGGGCAAGGAACTCGCTTTGTTTACGCGAAAAGACGGTTTTTCGCTTCCACGCTGGGACCTGCCAAGGACGCCGGCGGCGACCTTTGACATCGCCAAATTCGAGGCGGATCTGGGGCGCAAGATCGCCGAGCTGGAGGCGGCGCAGCGGGCCGAGGAGG
>CALWKN010000053.1 GCA_944381265.1 uncultured Clostridia bacterium | reverse complement strand
CGAGGGACAGATGAAGAGGATGCTCCTGCGCCAGTCCGGCCTGAAGGACGAAAAGGGCGCGCTGGAGTACATCTGCCGCAAGAACGCCACCTGCATGGTCTACGCCTACGGCAGCAAGAATCGCCAGGATCCCGACCGCCTGGCCGCGGCACAGCTCTTTGCCGGACTAAAGCTCCCCTTCCAGCCCGGCGGCAAGGCCCCCGCGGTCCGCGACATCATCATCAAACTGAGAGGAGCGCACTAGAAATGGAGACATTCGACGCGCTGCGCCTGTGCGCCGCCTACGCCGAGGAGTCGGGGCTGGAGGCCGTGCTCACCCGCAAGGGCGAGAAGGACGCCCCCTTTGACCTGGTCTTCCTGCCGGAGTTTCTGGCGACGGAGGAGGGAGCCATGTCCCTCTCCGTCTACTTCGCCAGGAGCCCTTACGCCTTCATGGACCGTCTGGAGTACGACCTCCTGCACCTGATGGGCTATGTCGAGCACCTGGCCCGCCCCGGCGTTTTGCGCGAGCTGCGCGCCTTCCTTGGCGAAGTCAACTTCCAGATGCCTTTCGGCGCCTTTGACGTCGACGCCGACGGCACGGTGTTCCTGCGCTACACGCTGCCCGTGCCGCGGGAGATGGCGCAGGAGACCTTCCTGCGGCAGTTCGGCATCGCCTTTGGGCTGCTGCACGCCTTTGCCCAGGCGTTTTTGCCGGCGATCCGTGCCGTGATCGAGGGAAAGCGCACGGCAAAGACCGCCATGGACCTGGTGCGCGGGCAGCTGGACGCGCTGAAAGCCACCATCGACGCCGCATTGGAGGCGCAGAAAGGAGAAGATCCCCGTGAATAAGAATGAACTTACCGCCCGCGTGCGCGCGGCGCTGGAGGAGCAGAACTTCCCCTGCGAGGAGATCGAGGCCCAGCCCGGCCTGCAGTGGTTCCAGCCGCTCTCCGACGACTACGAAAACGACTACGCGCTGGGCGAGATCTTCTTTGCCAGCGACCTTACGGACGAGGATATGCAGGGCCTGGAGATCGTGCAGTGCAACCTCGTCTTCCGGCGCGGCCTGCCCCTGCAGGCAGCAGACGCGCTGCGCCAGCTGCTCTCGCGCGTCAACCGCATGCTCAGCGGCGGCCGCTTCGACGTGCAGGCGGACGAGGAGACGGACACCTGCTTTGCCGAGTACGGACACGATCTGGTCCTGCCGGCGGACCTGGACGACGACCGCAGCGCCGCCGTGGTCCTGGGCGCGCTGGACCTGGCCAACGCCTATCTGCGCCTGGTCTACGACGCCGTGGGCGGCGTAGCGAGCGGCGACCTTACGCCGCAGGCGGCGCTGGAGCAGATCCACGACGCGCAGTGAGAAAAAGGCGCGCCCGGCGGCAAGTGCCGGACGCGCCTTTTCTCTGCGGAAGTCCAAGGGGACGATTTTGGACGCACAAAGGCCGCGCCCGCCATGGGGGATGGCAGGCGCGGCCCGTTGGCTGCGAAGATGAAAGGATGGACGCCTGACCGCAGGCGCCGCGGGGAGCTTACACGATGAAGGGCTTGATCTCCGTCAGGAGGTCGTCGCAGTCGTTCTCGTAGACTTCCATCGTAATGGGTTTGTTCAGATCGAGGCTGAAGATGCCAAGGATGGACTTCGCATCGACGACATGGCGACCGGAACGAAGATCAATGTCGTAGGGGTACTTGCTGACGATGTTCACGAAGTCCTTCACGTTTTCCGCCAAGGACAGGTGGATGGTAACCGATCTCATGGAAAAACCCTCCTTTCAATTACCCTTCCAGTATACCACAAAAAATCCCAGATTCAAGGGGTTCTAAAAAACTTTCAAAAAAAGTTTATTTTGGGGCTTGCTTTTTTCCCGGATGTGTGTATAATAATAAGAGTCACGAACGCGGGGCGTTCGGGGCGGTGAGCATGGGGTTATAGCTCAGTTGGTTAGAGTGTCACGTTGACATCGTGAAGGTCGATGGTTCGAGCCCATTTAACCCCACCAGGCAGCGGCCGGAGGAGATTTCCTCCGGCCGCTTTCGTCTGCGCCAAAATGCGCGCATTTGTTGAACCCGTGTAAATTCGAGCGCGCGCAGCGCGGATTTTGTTGACTTTGCCGGGATGCTGTGCTATGCTGTAGCCAAATGGAATAGCGTTGCCAATATAGGTTTGGAGAGTTGGCCCAAATGTTTCTACCGCGGCGCCGTGAAAGCCGCGACTATTGGTATCACGCCGGAGCCGGATCCGTCCGGCCGTGTTGGCAAACAGGCTTATGGGGGAACTTTAAGTCTGTTTTTTGTTTTTCGAGACGCAAGGGGAGGCGCGGAGCGTGAAGGCACTGGAGGAGAAGATACTGGCCGAAGGGGAGGTCCTCCCCGGCAATATACTCAAAGTGGGTTCCTTTTTGAACCACCAGATCGACGTCGACTTCGTCATGGAGATGGGGCGGGAGATCGCGCGCCTCTTTGATGGCGCGGGCGTAAACAAGGTCCTCACCATCGAGACCTCCGGCATCGCCGTTGCCATGGCCGCGGCCGCCGCGCTGCACGTGCCCATGGTCTTTGCCAAGAAGCACCAAACCGGCAACCTCTCCGGCGGGCTCTACACCGCCGTGGTCCACTCCTACACCCACGGCACGGACTACCACGTGGTGGTGAGCCGCGACTACCTGCGCCCGCAGGACCGCCTGCTGCTGGTGGACGACTTCCTGGCCAACGGCCGCGCCCTGGAAGGGCTGCTCTCCATCGCCGAGCAGGCCGGCGCCAGCGTCGCCGGCGCCGCCTGCGCCATCGAAAAGGGCTTCCAGCACGGCGGCGACGCGCTGCGGCAAAAGGGCCTGCGCGTGGAGTCCCTGGCCATCGTCGAAAGCATGAGCGAAAACGGGCTCACCTTCCGTCGCCAATGAGATCGTATGTATTAGGGAAACCTTTTACATAAAATTCCCGTCAGGGAAAAACCTGGAGGAGAAATACCATGAAACGCATTCTGTCCCTGGTTCTTGCGGCGCTGCTGGTCTTTGTCATGGCCGGCTGCACGGCCGCGCCCGAGGCCACGGAAGCCCCGGAAGCCACGGAGGCGCCCGCTGAGGAGACGCCCGCCGAGGAGCCTGCCGAGTCCCCCGCCGAGGAGACCCCGGCGGAGGAGCCCGCCGAGGAAGCGCCCGCGGTCGACCCGAACTTCAAGGTCGGCTTCATCTTCCTGCACGATGAGAACTCCACCTACGACAAGAACTTCATGGACGCCGCCACGGCCGTTCAGCAGGCCCTGGGCCTGACCGACGAGCAGGTGATGTTCAAGACCAACATCCCCGAGTCCAACGAGTGCTACGAGGCGGCCGCCGAGCTTGTGGACGCCGGCTGCAATGTCATCTTCGCCGACAGCTTCGGCCATGAGGACTACATCATCCAGGCCGCGCGCGAGTTCCCGGAGGTGCAGTTCTGCCACGCTTCCGGCACGCAGGCGCACACCGCGGGACTGGCCAACTTCCACAATGCCTTTGCCGACATCTACCAGGGCCGCTACCTTGCGGGCATCGCCGCGGGCATGAAGCTCAACGAGATGATCGCGGACGGCACCATCACCGAGGACCAGGCCAAGATGGGCTACGTCGGCGCCTTCCCCTACGCGGAAGTGAAGTCCGGCTACACCTCCTTCTACCTGGGCGCCAAGTCCGTCTGCCCCAGCGTCACCATGGACGTCAAGTACACCAACTCCTGGTTTGACATCGCCAAGGAGAAGGAAGCCGCCATCTCCCTGATCAACGACGGCTGCGTCATCATCTCCCAGCACGCCGACTCCGAGGGCGCGCCCAAGGCCTGCGAGGAGAACAACGTCCCCAACGTCGCCTACAACATCAGCACCATTCCGATCGCGCCCAACACCGCGCTGATCTCCTCGGCCATCTCCTGGGAGCCGTACTTCACGCTGATGATCGAGTCCGTGATGAATGGTGAGGAGATCCCCGCCGACTACTGCGCCACCATCGAAGAGGGCGGCGTCATCCTGACCGAGCTTAACAGCGCCTGCGCCGCCGAGGGCACGCAGGAGGCCATTGACGAGGCGCGCGAGGCCCTTGTCGCCGGCACGCTGCACGTCTTTGACACCGCGAACTTCACCGTTGGCGGCGAGACGCTCACCTCCTACATGGCGGACGTGGACACCGACGCCGACTTCACCCCCGACACCGAGGTCGTCTCCGACGGCTACTTCCACGAGAGCGAGTATCGCTCCGCGCCGTACTTTGACCTGGTCATCGACGGCATCACCGAAAAGTAAGCACATCTTCACGCGCGGGGCGCGGCCCAAGGAAACGGACCGCGCCCCCTTTCCAATACGGACGCCCGGCGGGGACCGCTCCGCCGGGGCCCTTTTCTCGCGTTTTAAGGGGGTTAAGACGTGGCAGGCGAAACAGCGATAGAACTCAAGGGCATCACCAAGCGCTTTGGCAAGGTCGTGGCCAACAACAAGGTCAGCCTCAAGGTGCGGCAGGGGGAGATCCTCTCGCTCCTGGGCGAAAACGGCAGCGGCAAGACCACGCTGATGAACATGATCGCCGGGATCTACTTCCCGGACGAGGGGCAGATCTTCGTGCGCGGACAGGAGGTCGTCATCCGCTCCCCGCGCGACGCCTACAGGCTGAAGATCGGCATGATCCACCAGCACTTCAAGCTCGTGGACGTGTTTTCCGCCGCGGAGAACATCGTGCTGGGCCTGAAGGAGCCCGGGCGCTTTGACATCCGCAAGGTCGCCGCCCGCGTGCGGGAGATCAGCGAGCGCTACGGCTTTGACATCGACCCGAACAAGAAGATCCACGAAATGTCCGTCTCCGAAAAGCAGACCGTGGAGATCGTCAAGGTCCTCTACCGCGGCGCGGACATACTCATACTGGACGAGCCCACCGCCGTGCTCACGCCGCAGGAGACGCGCAAGCTCTTCGCCGTCCTGCGCCGCATGCGCGACGACGGCAAGGCCATACTCATCATCACCCACAAGCTCAACGAGGTGCTGGCCCTCTCCGACCGCGTGGTCGTGCTGCGCAAGGGCGAGTTCGCCGGCGAGATCGAGACAGTCCGGGCGAGCGAGTCGCTGCTCACTGAGATGATGGTCGGCAAGAAGGTGGCGCTGAACATCGCCCGCAGCGAGCCCGTGCGCCCGCAGGAGCGCCTGGTGGTGCAGGGCCTCAACTGCACCAGCCGCGAGGGCGTAAAGCTCCTGGACAACGTCAGCTTCACCGCCCGCTCGGGCGAGATCCTCGGCATCGCCGGCATCGCCGGCAGCGGCCAGCGCGAGCTCCTGGAGGCCATCGCCGGGCTGCAGAAGGTCGACCAGGGCGAGATCCTCTACCACAACCCCAAGAACGGCGAGACGGAGAACCTGCGCGACAAGACGCCGCTGCAGATCCGCGAGCTGGGCGTGCGCCTCTCCTTCGTGCCGGAGGACCGCCTGGGGATGGGCCTTGTGGGCAATATGGACATCGTGGACAACATGATGCTGCGCTCCTACCGCGCCGGGCGCTCCGTCTTCCTGCAGCGCAAGGAGCCCAAGGACCTGGCCCAGCACATCATCGAGGAGCTGGAGGTCGTCACCCCCGGGGCCAACACGCCGGTCCGGCGCCTTTCCGGCGGCAACGTGCAGAAGGTCCTGGTCGGGCGCGAGATCGCCGCCTCGCCCACCGTGCTCATGGCCGCCTACCCGGTGCGCGGCCTGGACATCAACTCCTCCTACACCATCTACAAGCTCCTCGGCCAGCAGAAGGAGCGGGGCGTGGCCGTGATCTACGTCGGCGAGGACCTGGACGTGCTGCTGGAGCTGTGCGACAGGATCCTTGTCATAGGCGGCGGCCGCATCACCGGCCTGCTGGACGCGCGCAGCGCCACAAAGGAGCAGATCGGCCTGCTCATGACCAAGACGGAAGGGGTGGCAGTATGAAGGCGGAAGGCGCCAAGCGCGAGCCCATCGTGCGCATCGCCAAGCGCGACGGCCTCATCTGGTGGAAGGCCTGGCTGATCCGCGTCGCCGCGGTGGCGGCGGCGCTGCTGGTGTGCGCCGGGCTGATCGTGCTGATCACGGACTACAACCCGGTGGAGATCTACGCCTCCATGATCGAGGGCAGCTTTGGCTCCGCCCGCAAGATCTGGATCACGCTGCAGAAGACCGCCATGCTGCTGTGCATCGCCCTGGCGGTGACCCCGGCCTTTAAGATGCGCTTTTGGAACATCGGCGCCGAGGGCCAGGTGCTCATGGGCGCCCTGGCCACGGCCGGGTGCATGATCGCCTGGGGCGAGAAACTGCCCCTTGCGGCGCTCATCCCGATCATGGCGGTGATGGCGATGCTGGCCGGCATGGTCTGGACGGTGATCCCGGCGTTCTTCCGCGCCCGCTGGGGCACGAACGAGACGCTCTTTACCCTGATGATGAACTACGTCGCTACGCAGCTTGTGTCGTTTTGCATCACCTTCTGGGAGAACCCCGCCGGGTCCAACACCGTTGGCATCATCAATTCCGCCACGGCCGGCGGCTGGTTGCCCTCGCTCGTTGGGCAGGAGTACCTGCTCAACATCGTGGTCGTGACGCTGCTGACGATCGGCATCTTCTTCTATCTGCAGTACAGCAAACAGGGCTATGAGATCTCAGTGGTGGGCGAGAGCCAGAACACCGCCCGCTACATCGGCATAGACGTCGGCCGCGTCATCGTGCGCACGATGGCCAT
>CALWKN010000052.1 GCA_944381265.1 uncultured Clostridia bacterium | reverse complement strand
TCACGGGGAGGGCGCTGCCGTGGCAGCGGTCCACCTCGTCGATGTAGCCGTCGATGCCGGCGGAGATGGTGTGGATGTAGCGCACGTTCTTGGCCGGGGCGATCTGGGACTTGTCGCCGTAGTTCATCAGCACCTCGGCGCGGGCAAGGACCTCGTCCGGCACCTTCGCGTTCCGGGGATAGGAAAGGAATTCAAACTCCGGGAACTGCTCCCGCAGGTAGGCCATGGGGCCGGGACCCAGGTCGCAGCCCACCACGCAGATTCTCTTGTCCATGTGAAACCTCCCAAATCTTTTTTCTATTCACACAATATTGAAGGATTTTTCTACGATCGAAAGCGTCTCTTCCACCGCTCTTCGGGGTCGTCCTCCGACATGAGGAGCTGGTACAGAAACTGTTTTTCCCGGTCCGGGCGGTCGAAAAAGCGGTTCACGGAGACCTCCGGGTCCGCCAGCAGAATCACGACATGGTCGCGATCGGCAATTTCCAGGATTTGCAGCTCGAACATCGTGCATCCCCTCGTGCACCCGTCGATCCAGGCCTCGTATTCCTCCGGAGACCTTCGGATAAAGTCCCTCCAGTCCTGCAGGTCCCGCGTGTAGGTCAGGCAGGGGAATTCGTCCTTGCGCAGGCCCGCGAGCAGCGAATCGTGGTAATTCTCCTCGCAGGCAATCCCATGATGCTTCTGCGCGAGGCGCTTTACCATCGTCGATTTTCGGGCATAGGCCGTTCCATTGCAAAAATACGCGTGCGAAAATCTCACGGCGCAGCGCCCCGCTTTCCTGAGTTATAGGAGGATTGGCGTGAATTGTTCCGCCGAATCTTTCGCAAATTGCAGGAGATCACCTTCGGGAACCGATCCATTTAGCGAAACTATATATTCTTGCAATCGCTTTTCAGCGTTTAATTCCTTCATGATCTGGTTGTACTCCTCAACAAAAGGTCTGTACACTTCCGTCGCCTTTTGATAGAAACGTCTTTGGTACTCTTTCGGCCATATTCCCTTTGTCTCGTGACCCGTGAATGGGTCCATGATCTTTGGCGTATAGCACATATTCCACGGAGCTTCGAACAGAAACACATTTTTTGTGTGTCCCCATATATGCGAAACCTGGTAATTATAGAGATCTTTGTTCCGCTTCATGCCCGTTGTCCGCTGTATGACCTTATGGGGAATTGTATTGTTTCCAACGTCTACCCTCACATTTGTGTTGTGCATGAATTCTGCGTAAAAATCTATGTACAGTTTCGTTTTACGAGAGTTGGGTCCATACTTGCGAATGTACACAACCTCATTGTGAAAGATTCGATACTTTAGATTTTCCCATTCCGCTGTGACTTTGTCAATGGAGGGAAAAATGGTAGACGATATCCCCCATTCAAACAATTTCTCTTTATCAATATTGAAATGGGTTATAAATTCCTGATAGGAATCCACTGTCAATCATCGCTTTCTCTCGTTGTGCGCCCAAGTCAAACGAAAACGCCTTCCTCCCGCTATGCCCCGCCGTCCAGGCTGCACAGCAGCATGGCGTCGATGGAGTCCACGAGAGCGGTCCAGGCCGCCTGCAGGATGGAGGTGGAGACGCCGACCGTGCCGAAGCTGTGCGTGCCGTCGGTGGAGCGGATGAAGACGCGCACGCGCGAGGCCGTGCCGCCGTCGGAGACGACGCGGACCTTAAAGTCCGTAAGGCGCAGCTTTTCCAGCTGGGGATAGAAGATGGTCAGCACCTTTCGCAGCGCGCAGTCCAGGGCGTTGACCGGGCCGTCGCCCTCGGCGGCGGTGACCTCGACCTGGTTGCCCACGCGCACCTTGATGGTGGCGATGGTGTAGGTCACGTCCTCCGGCCTCTGGCAGAAGACCTGGAAGTCCAGCACCTCGTAGAAGCGCTTGTAGAGGCCGAGCTGCTTGCGCACCATTAGCAGGAAGGAGTCATCCGCGTCCTCAAAGTGATAGCCCTCGAACTCCATCTGCTTGAGCTTGCCAAAGATGTGCTGCACGATGGGGGAGTCCTTCTCGATGCCGGGGTCCACCTCGTGGATGCGGGCGATGAGGCTGTTGCGCCCGGCCAGATCCGATATGAGGAAGGCGCGGGAGTTGCCCACGCTCTCGGGCCGTATGTGCTCAAAGGTTTTGGGGTTTTTCAGCACGCCGTCTATGTGCATGCCGCCCTTGTGCGTAAAGGCGGACTGGCCGACATAGGGAAGGCGCGCGTCGTGGGAGAGATTGGCTACCGAGCTCACATAGTGGGACAGCGCGGTGATCTCCGGCAGATGCGGGAAGCAGTCGATGTGCATCTTGAGCACGAGGTTGGGGATGACGGAGCAGAGGTCTGCGTTGCCGCACCTTTCGCCCAGGCCGTTTATCGTGCCCTGCACCATGGTCGCGCCCATGCGCACGGCGGTCAGCGACCCTGCCACAGCCACGCCGCTGTCGTTGTGGCAGTGTATGCCCACGTGCCCGGCGTACTTGCCGCACACAGCAGATACCGCGTTTCGTATGTCCTCGGGCAGCGTGCCGCCGTTGGTGTCGCAGAGCACGAGGAACTCCGCCCCGGCCGAGCGGGCGGCCTCCAGCGTCTCCAGCGCGTAGCGGGGGTTGGCGGCGTAGCCGTCGAAGAAGTGCTCGGCGTCAAAGAACACGGTCTTGCCCGCGCGCGTCAAAAAACGCACGGAGTCGTAGATCATGTTGAGGTTGTCCTGCAGCGTGGTGCGCAGGACGTCCGTGACGTGGAAGTCCCAGGACTTGCCAAAGATCGCCGCGCACTCGCAGCCAACGCCCGCAAGGACGTTGAGCCCGGCGTCCTCGTGGGCGCGCACGCCGACCCTGTGCGTGGAGCCAAAGGCCACCAGGCGGGCGTTTTTCGGCTTCCAGGCGCGCAGGCGCTCGTAGAGCTCGGCGTCGCGCGGGTTGCTGGCGGGGTTGCCCGCCTCGATGAAGTGCATGCCCACCTCGTCCAGGCGGAAGGCGATCTGCTCCTTGTCCTGCAAGGAAAAGGTCACGCTCTGCCCCTGCGCGCCGTCGCGCAGCGTGGTATCGTAGAGAAACATTTACTCTCCTCCGTAATCCGGCAGGGCCATGGTGCCGCGGATCTCGTCAAAGGGATAGGCCACAAAGAGCACGCGGCCGTAGAGCTCCTCCTCGGTGATGGGGCCGACGTCGCGGCTGTCGCGGGAGATGGGGCGGTTGTCGCCCATGACGAAGAGCTCGTCTTCGCCCAGCGTCACCGGGTCCATGCTCTGGTCGTCGCGCCTTGTCAGGTACCCCTCGTAAATCGGCTCTCCGTCGATGTAGACCGTGCCCTCGCGGATCTCCACCGTCTCGCCCGGCAGGCCGATGATGCGCTTGACAAAGAGCGTCTTGCCCTCGCCGGGGTAGTTGCAGGTGATGATCTCGCCGCGCTGCGGCTCGTTTAGGCGGTAGTGCAGGCGGGATACGCCCATGATGTTGTCCTCGTGCAGCGTGTCCAGCATGCTGCCGCCGTCCACGCGCGCAAAGGTAAAGAGGTACTCGTGTATGAGCAGCGCCGCCACGACGGGTATGAGGATCGTCAGCGCCCACTCCAGTATCTCCTGCCCGATGGGCTTCTTCTTTTTCGGGTTTTCCTGCGTCATTTCCTGTGACATGGATGTTCCTTTCTGGCATCTTTGTTGTTTTAGTCCGCGCCGTCCTGCAAAAGGCGCATCTCCTCCGGCGGGAAGCAGACGGCCATCACCCGGCCCACCACGCTTTCGCGGGGGATGGCGCCCTCGCTGCGCGAGTCGTGGGAGTTGGCGCGGTTGTCCCCCAGGACGAAGACCTCGTCCGCCTCCACGGTCACGGGGCCGAAGTCCTCCTGCGCCGGGTAGAGGACGTAGGGCTCGGAGAGCGCGTCGCCGTCTATGTAGGTCTTGCCGCCGCGGATCTCGATCGTCTCGCCCGGCAGGCCGACGATGCGCTTGACGTAGTAGTCGCGGGAGTCGGGGAAGCGGCAGATGACGATGGCGCCGCGGGAGAAGTCGCCGATGGCCGCGTAGAGCTTGTCCACCGCCACCACCTGGCCGGAGTGCAGCGTTTCGCGCATAGAGGGCCCCTGGACGGTCGTCAGCGAAAAGACGAACGTGCGCACCAGCACCGAGAGCACGAGGACCGCGGCGAGCTCCAGGAGCCAGGCGCGCGCTTCCCTTCTGCGGCGGCGGGCGCGTTCCTGCCGCCGCTCCATGCGCGTGGGCATCAGGTCTCCTCCGGCACGTCTTTCCCCAGGTGCTTTTTCATGCGCTTTTCGAACTCGGGCCTCTCCAGCATGACGATGCGGCCGCAGCCCTTGCAGCGGATCTTGATGTCCGCGCCCACGCGGATGACGACCCAGCGGTCGCTGCCGCAGGGGTGCTTCTTGCGCGTCTGGATCAAATCGCCCAAGGCCAGTTCGATCATGGATGCAACCCCCTCCCGGCCGGCGTCTTGCCCGGCCATCTTCTACGATTATAACACGATTATTCTTCCTTTGCACGAAAAAGCGGCCGCTTTTTCTCTTGACACGGCAACGGGCCCGTATGTATCATAAATTCTGGATAGCGCGACATGGAAGCGCGGGAAAGGAAGGTCTCTCATCATGGATATACAGCAGTCGATACTCTCCTGGGTCGAGGCCCACAAGGCCGAGTTCTTCCAGGATCTCTCCTCCCTCATCGCCGTGGACTCGGCAAAGGGCGAGGCCCTGCCCGGCATGCCCTACGGCAAGGGATGCGCCGAGGTGCTCCGCGTGGCGGAAGCGCTCCTGAACAAGTCCGGCTTTGAGGCGCAGAACCACGACAACTACGTCCTTACCACGGACCTGAACGACAAGGAGACGGAGCTTGGGATATTGGCGCACCTTGACATCGTGCCCACGGGCGACGGCTGGTCCTTCCCGCCGCTGTCCATGCGCGAGGACGAGGAGAAGGTCTACGGCCGCGGCACCGCCGACGACAAGGGCCCGGCGCTGGCGGCGTTCTACGCCCTGCGCGCCGTGCGCGAGCTGAACCTCCCTGTGTCCAAGAACTGCCGCCTGATCCTGGGCGCGGACGAGGAGTGCGGCTCCAGCGACATCCGCCACTATTTCGCCAGCCATCCGGTGCCGCCAAAGACACTCTCGCCCGACGCCGACTACCCGGTGATCAACATCGAAAAGGGTGGCCTGCACGCCGATGCCGAGGCGCACTGGGAAAAGGAGGACGTGCTGCCCCGCATCGCCTGGATCGACGCCGGCATCAAGTTCAACGTCGTGCCCGCCTCCTCGCGCGCCTGCGTGCTGGGGCTCTCCGCCGCCCAGGTGCAGCCCTACCTTGCCAGCGCCGAGGAAAAGACGCGCGCCAAGTTCTCCTGCGCCGACAGCGCGCAGGGCGCGGTGATCGAGTGCCGCGGCGTCAACGCCCACGCCTCCACCCCCTATGAAGGGGTGAACGCCCTGACCGCGCTGTGCACGCTGCTTGCCGCGCTGCCCCTGCAGGGCAAGGGCGCGCAGCTGGTGCGGGGACTTACGCACATCTACCCGCACGGCGACTTCTACGGCGTGGCCGCGGGCGTGGCGCAGGAGGACGAGGTCTCCGGCAAGCTCACCATTTCCTTGGACGTGCTGAAGATGGACGAGGAGAGCGCCTCCCTGCAGGCCGACTGCCGCGCCGCCCTGTGCGCAACCGACGAGAACCTCACCGAGGTCCTGCGCCGCAAGTACGCGCAGATCGGCTTTACCATGGCGGACAACCGCATGTACGCGCCGCACTATGTGCCCGAGGATTCCCCGCTGGTGCAGACGCTGCTCTCCGTCTACGAGCGCTACACCGGTAAGCAGGGCTACTGCATCGCCATCGGCGGCGGCACCTACGTCCACAGCCTGGAGGGCGGCGTGTCCTTTGGCGCGGCCTTCCCCGGCGTAAACAACAACATGCACGGCCCGGACGAGTTCGCGGTGAAGGAGCACCTGCTGCTCACCATCGAGATGTACGCCCAGGTCATCTACGAGCTCTGCAAGTAACCGCTTTTCCGAAAAAAGAGGCGCGTCGGATTTTTTCCGGCTCGCCTCTTTTTACATTTTTCACACAGTTTCGACGCGGCGCGGAAACAACCCCGGCCTATGCTCTCTTTTAAGAAAGGGAAGGAGGTGCATTTTTGATGCACTGCACTCGACGGGAAGCCGCCGCGCAGGTGACGGCGGTGGCGCTGTTGCTGCTGGGGTGCTGCGCGCTGGTGGTTCTGCGCTTTTTGCCGCGCGCTCTGCCGCGGAACGCGGGGGCGGCGGGGCCGGATCTGCTTCTGCTGGTCAACGCGGAGAACCCGCTGGCGGAAAGCTTTGCGCCGGGGGAACTGGCGGAGCTTTCAAACGGGCACCGCGTGGACGCGCGGGCGCTGCCGGACCTTGAGGCGATGTTTGCGGACATGGAGGCAGCCGGGCTCTCGCCCCTGATCTGCTCCTCCTACCGCACGCAGGAAAAGCAGGCCGCGCTCTTTGCGAACAAGGTGGAGCGGGTGCGCGCGGCGAACCCGGGGCTTTCTGAGCAGGACGCGGAAAAAGAGGCGGCGCGCTGGGTGGCGCGGCCGGGCACGAGCGAGCATCAGACGGGCCTGGCGCTGGACATCGTCTCGCTCCAGAACCAGAACCTGGACGAGAGCCAGGAGGAGACGGCGGAGTTCCAGTGGCTGGCGGAGCATTCCTGGGAATACGGCTTTATACTGCGCTACCCGGAGGACAAGAGCGCGGTCACGGGCATCGGCTACGAGCCCTGGCACTTCCGCTATGTGGGGCGGGAAGCGGCCTCGGCCATACGGGAGAGCGGCCTTTGCCTGGAGGAGTGGCTGGATACGGTGTGAAACAGAGAAACCGGCGCTTCCCCCGCAAAAATGGGGAGAAGCGCCGGCTGCTTTTTTCTAGCGTCTTAGCCTTCGTTCTTCAGGATCTCGAGGTTCTTTTCGATCAGGGCGCAGCGCTGCTTGACGCAGTCCGGGCTGCGCAGCGGATCGGAGGGCGTGTTGAACGTGTAGTCCACCAGGCGGTCGATGGTGGTGGTGGCCACGTGCATGCGCGTGTCGGAGGAGGCGTAGTAGATGTAGACCACGTCATCCTTGACGCAGGCGCCGCAGGCAAAGACGACGTTGGAGACGTCGCCGACGCGCTCGTCCTTGCGCGGAACGAGGAACACGCCGGAGGGCTCGGCGATGACCTTGCTGGGGTCGTTCAAATCCGTGGCGAAGACGTAGAGCACATAGCGCAGGCCGGAGGCGCAGTTGCGCACGCCGTGGGCGATGTGGATCCAGCCGCGGTCGGTCTTGATCGGCACGCAGCCGGCGCCGTTCTTGGCCTCGGTGATGGTGTGGTAGCGGCGGATGGAGGTCATCTTCTCCTCGTCGATGACGGGGTGGGTGATGTCCTCGCACAGGCCAAAGCCGATGCCGGAGCCGGAGCCCGTCTCGATGAAGCCGTCCATGGGGCGGGTGTAGAAGGCGTACTTGCCGTCCACGAACTCCGGGTGCAGCACCACGTTGCGCTGCTGCGGCGAGCGCAGGGTCACGAGGTTGGGCAGGCGCTCCCAGTTCTTTAGGTCCTTGGTGCGCACGATGCCGGCGGCGGCCACGGCGGCGGAGAGGTCGGCCTCGTTCTTGTCCTTGCTCTCGGAGCAAAACACGCCGTAGATCCAGCCGTCCTCGTGCTGCGTCAGGCGCATGTCGTAGACGTTGGTCTCCTCCGGGCAGGTGTCGGGGAGCTGGACGGGGTAGTCCCAGAAGTGGAAGCCGTCGATGCCGGTGTCGGACTCGGCCACGGCGAAGAAGGACTTGCGGTCCGCGCCCTCGACGCGCACGACGAGGTAGAACTTGCCGTTGAGGTATATGGCGCCGCTGTTGAGCACGGCGTTGATGCCAAGGCGCTCCATGAAGTGGGGGTTGGTTTCCAGGTTCAGGTCGTATCTCCAGTGCACGGGCGCGAACTCGCGGGTGAGCACCGGGTACTCATAGCGGTCGTAGATGCCGTTGTAGATGTCGGAGACGACGTTCTTGCGGGCGATCAGCTTGTCCACCTTGGCCTTTTCCACATAGTAGTTGGGATGCAGCATTTCTTTCTTTCCTCCAGGATTCATTTGGGGTATCGCTTAACGGATGCCGATTTCCGTGTCGGAATCCGAGAGCTTGCTGTGCTCCTTGATGTAGGAGACGACCGCGTTGACCTCGGTAAAGGCCAGGCCCACCACGGAGTCCGCCGCGCCGTAGTAGATGGCGATGCGGCCGGTGTCGGTGTCCTGCAGCGTGGCGCAGGGGAAGCAGACGTTGGGCACAAAGCCGCGCTCCTCGTAAGGCGCCTCGGGCGTGAGCAGGAAGTTCTCGCAGCGGTACTTGACGATGGACGGCTGGTCCATGTCCAGTATCGCGCCGCCGATGGAGTAGACGTAGCCGTTGCAGGTGCCGGAGACGCCGTGGTAGAACAGCAGCCAGCCCTCGTCCGTCTCGATGGGCGCCGCGCCGCCGCCGACTTTCAGCGACTGCCACCACTCCTGCCCGCGGCTCATCACATGGCGGTGACGGCCCCAGTAGACCAGGTCCGGCGACTCGGAGAGGAAGATGTCGCCAAAGGGCGTGTGGCCGCTGTCCGAGGGGCGGGAGAGCATCAGGTACTTGCCGTTGACCTTGCGCGGGAAGAGCACCGCGTTGCGGTTAAAGGGGATGAAGGGGTTCTCCATGCGCACGAAAGTCTGAAAATCCTTGGTGCGGGCCATGCCGATGGCCGCGCCGTAGAAGTCGGTGCACCACAGTATGTAGTAGGTGTCCTCGATTTTGACAAGGCGCGGGTCGTAGGCGTAGCCGGGCATGAAGGGGCGGCCTTCCTCGTCCACAAAGGGGATCTTGTCCTCGTCGATCTGCCAGTGCACGCCGTCGCGGGAGCGCCCCATGTAGATGTAGGGCACGCCGTTGACCTGTTCGCCGCGCAGCACCGCGACAAAGCCGTCGCCGTAGGGGGCGACCGCGCTGTTGAATATGCGCGCCACGCCCTTGACCGGGTTGCGGTCGATCACCGGGTTGCCGCTGAAGCGCCAGACGGGGGCGTTGACGACGGAGGCGGGCTTGTCTTCCCAGGGAATGTTGGGCAGGGGGCCGCCGGTCAGGATCTTGGTCATTCTCGCTTCCTCCTTTATCATCAACCGGCCACAACAGGCCGGCGGTTTCGCCGTGCGGGGCGCGGGACCCGTCCTCATTATACACCAGGGAACCCCCGAACGCAAAGCCTTTCTTTGTTCGCCCGCGCACTGTGGGATCCGGAAGGAACGGCGCCCATCGGCGCAGTCAAGGAAGAACAATCTCCGGCGCCTATCGGCTGCATAAAGGCAGACGCAGCGGCCCGCGGCGCACAAAACGAGTTATCCACAGTTTCTGCACAATTTGGGGATAAGTCCGAACGGCGTCTCCTTCTTTTTTCGCTTCGCGGCAAAAAGAGGGGCGGCAGCAAGGGCGGTTCGGGCCGCGGCGGGGCTGTGGACAACTCCTGTTGAAACTTCTCCACAACCCGTGGAAACTGTGGATCCGCACCTCTGTATGCCCCTGCATAGGCTGCATAACTATGCAGAATCATGTGTGACTATAGTCGCTGTATCTTTCTTTCGTCTCACCCCGAAAATTTGTCCACAAAGGCGGCGGGCGAAAAGCGGCCGCGGCAGGCCGCGCTGTGGACAAGGGCGCCTCTCTGTGGATGCGGGCGCGCGTTTTTCACAGCGGCGCCGAGGTAAGTTTTTCCGGAATTTCCGGCCGCTTGCCGCTTTTCCACAGTATCCACCGCTCTACTACTTCTACGTCTACGGTTTATATCCTACAGATGGTATTCTCTCCGCTTTTCTCCCGCGCAACGAACCGTCGTGCGCCTTGCCTCCTACTGCGCGTGGAAAGGCGATTCACGGATTGTTTGAACTTCTTTAACCGTTCCTAGACGCTTTCTCGATTGTCTTTCGCTGGCGATGCGCGTACAATAGGAGCGTGGGCAGCGAAAAACGCCGGCCCCACAATCCCCGGACCGCTTCCTTGTCAGGCAGCGCCGCAGCGCATGTCATCAGCGGGACGTGCAGCCTGCGAAAACTGGCGCTTTCTCTTCTCCTCCTTGAAAGCGCGGGTCCAGCGTCTGCGACAGATCGAATACCTTTCTTCGGCCAGGTGAACGGGCTTCACCTGCAGAGAAAAACGGAAATCCCCGCGCCATCGGCGCGGGGATTTTTCTTGCGCTGCAAAGGGGAAGAATACGAAACGTCGCCTGTCTTTTCAAGGCTGCAGTTCGCCGCCGCGGACGACGAAGCGTCGCGCGCTAGGCCAGGCGGCGTCTTCGGCTGTGGCGGTGATGAGCGTCTGCACCGGCAGGATCCGCTCCAGCAGGTAGCGCTGCCGCCGCTCGTCCAGTTCGCTCATCACGTCGTCCAGCATCAGTATCGGCCACTCGCCGGTGACGCTGCGCAGCAGGTCCAGCTCCGAGAGCTTCAGCGCCAGGGCGGCGGTGCGCTGCTGGCCCTGGGAGCCGAAAGCGCGGATCTCGCGGCCGTCCAGGTCCAGCGCCATTTCGTCGCGGTGCACGCCGCGCGTGGTGGTGGCGCGGCGCAGGTCTTCTTTCTGCGCCTGCTCCAGGGCGCGCAGGAAGGCCGCCTCGTCCGGCGCCTCCAGATCCGGCTTGTAGGTGACGGAAAGCTGCTCGCGGCCGCCGCTGATCTCGCGGTGGTTCTCCGCCGCAAGGCGCGAGAGCGTCTCGCAGAAGGCGGCGCGGTAGCGCAGGATCTTGCTGCCAAGGGAGGAGAGCTGCTGGTCCCAGACGGGGAGCGTGGCGCGCAGCTGCGGCTGCTCCTTCAGCGCGCGCAGCAGCGTGTTTCTCTGGCGCAGGGCGCGCATGTACTGCTGCAGCAGGAAGAAGTAGGCGGGATAGGTCTGGGAGAGCTCCATGTCCAGGAAGCGGCGGCGCTCCACCGGCCCGTCCTTGACGATGGACAGGTGCTCCGGGGCAAAGAGCACGCAGGTGGTAAGGCCCATGAGCTCGCCTATGCGCGTGAGCTTTGCGCCGTCGACGCGCACCTTGCGCCCCTCGTCCCGGGGCAAGAGCACGCGGATGTCGTGGGTCGTTGCCGTGCGCTCGCTTCGCACGTCGATGCGGGCAAAGGGGGCCTCGTAGCGGATCAGGTCGCGGTCGCGGCTGGTGCGGTGCGAGCGGCCGAAGCAGCAGTAGAACACCGCCTCCAGCAGGTTGGTCTTGCCCTGCGCGTTCTCCCCGACGATGAGGTTGATCCCCTTTTCCGGCGCAAAGACGCAGTGCGCGTAGTTGCGGAAATTCGTAAGCTCGATCTGCAGTATGCGCATATCGGTGTTCGCTTTTTTTGAAAAAGCGCCCTTATCCCGCCGTGCGCACGGGCAGCACGAGGTAGAGGAAGTCCTCGCCCTCCGTCGGCACCAGCACGCAGGGGGAGATGTTGGAGTTGAGCTGGAAGAGGAACTGCTCTTCGTCGATGGACTTTACCGCCTCGGTGATGTAGCGCACGTTAAAGGCGATGTCGATGTCGCTGCCCGTGGTCTCTACGTCCATCTCCTCGTAGACCTCGCCCATCTCCGAGTTGGAGGTGATGGAGAGCTTGTCCTTGCGGATGGAGAAGCGCAGCAGGTTGTTCTTGCCCTCGCGCGCCATGAGCGAGGCGCGGTCGATGCAGTCGGCCAGTTCTCCGCATCTGACGCGCGTGGAGATGGCGTAGCTGGGCGGCAGAAGCTGGCGGTACTTGATGTACTCGCCCTCCAGGAGGCGAATGATCACCGTAAAGCCCTTGGTGCGCAGCAAAAGATGGGTCTTGGAAAGCGCAAGGCGCGCCGGGGCCTCGTCGTCGCCCAGGATCTTGCCCGCCTCGATGAAGTAATGGCCGGAGACGACGGCCGTGACGCGCCCGGCGGGGCTGAGCAGGCGGCCGCGCCGCCGCGCCAGGCGAAAGCCGTCAAGCGCCACAAGCGTCAGCGTATCCTCTTCCACTTCCAAGTAAATGCCCATCAGTATCGGCCGGGTGTCCTCCTGCGACACGGCAAAGCCGGTCTGACGGATCATGTCGCGCAGCAGCGCCTGCGGGATCTCGATGGGCGCGTCCTCCGGCACGGCGGGCAGGGCGGGAAAGTCCTCGGCCGAAGCGCCCTGCAGCGTGGTCTTGGAGCCGCCGGCGCTGATGGTGGCGCGGTTGGAGGCGTTGACGGAGACCGTCACCTCGCCCGACGGGAGCTTGCGCACGATCTCGTTGAGCAGGCGGGCGCTGAGCAGCACGCGCCCTTCCTCCGCCACCATCGCCGGCACCGCGGTCTCAATGCCCATCTGCAGGTCCGTGCACTGCAGGCGGACGCCGGAGAGATCCGCAGAGACGCAGACGCACTCCAGCACCGGCTGGGGCGAGCGCGTGGCGCTGGCCTTGGAGGCGATGGAAAGCCCCTGCATGAGATCGTCCTTCTGGCAAATGAACTTCATAATATCTTCCCTCCGTTTTCGAAAAAACCGTTCGGTCCGACTGTTTTAGGCGCCCTGGATCCGCTTTTTCAGCGACTCGACCGTGCCCTTCAGCGCGGCGTCGCGCTGGATGTCCTCGGCGATCTTCTCGCAGGCGTGCAACACCGTTGTGTGGTCGCGGCCGCCAAAGTCCGCGCCGATGCGCGGCAGGGAGGCGCCGTTGAGCTCGCGCGTAAGGTACATGGCGATCTGCCGCGGCAGCGTGATCTCGCGGTTGCGCCGCTTGGACTTTAGGTCCTCCACCGTCACCGAGTAGTACTCGGCCACGATCGCCATGATGAGATCCGTGGTGATGCGCCTGGGGTCCTTGACCGGCAGCATATCGCGCAGGGCCTCGGCGGCAAGCTCGGCGGTGATGGGCCCGCCGTTGGTCTTGGCGTAGGCCAGCACGCGCGTTAAGCACCCCTCCAGTTCGCGAATGTTGCTCTCGATCTTGGAGGCGATGTAGGCGTTGACCTCGTCCGGCACGTCCAGGCGCTCCATCTCCGCTTTTTTGCGCAGGATCGCGATGCGCGTCTCCAGATCCGGTTTGGAGATGTCCGCGATCAGACCCCACTCAAAGCGGGAGCGCAGCCGTTCCTCCAGCGTCGGGATGTCCTTGGGCGGCTTATCGGAGGAGATGACGATCTGCCGTCTTGACTCGTACAGCGCGTTGAAGGTGTGGAAGAACTCCTCCTGCGTCTGCTCTTTTCCGGCGATGAACTGGATATCGTCTACCATCAGCACGTCCACGTTGCGGTAGCGGTTGCGAAACTCGCCCGTGGTGTTGGTGGAAATGGCGTTGATCAAGTCGTTGGTAAAGGTCTCGGAGGTGATGTAGACGATGCGGGACTGGGGATTCTTTTCCAATATAGCGTGGCCGATGGCGTGCATCAGGTGCGTCTTGCCAAGCCCAACGCCCGAGTAGAGGAACAGGGGGTTGTAGGTGTCCCCCGGGCTCTGGGACACGGCGTAGGCCGCGGCGTGGGCGAAGTTGTTGGACTTGCCGATGACGTAGGTGGCAAAGGTGTACTTGGGGTTGAGCATGGGCGCGGCGGGGTTGACGCGCGAAGGCTTGGGCGCCGCGGCGCTGCGCTCGGCCGATGTGACAAACACGCAGCGCAGGCTCTCGCCCGAGGCGCGCAGCAGCGCCGTCTGAATGAGCTGACTGTAGTTGTTGCGCAGCATATTGCGCGTAAAATCGTTGCCCACAAGGAGCGTCAGGACCTGCCCCTCCAGGGACAGGGGCGTGATATTCTGAAACCAGGAGTCGTACGATACGCCGTTGATCTCGGCCTTGATGAGCTGGGCCGCCTTCTCCCAAACCTCTAACGCGCTTATGTTATCCACTGGCTCTCCTCCCATACGCGGCACACGGGGCGCACTCGCCCCGCTCGACCCATCCGATTGTGGAAATCCCGGGTCGATATGCACAGATTTTTCGGCGGTATCCACAAGGTTATCCACAAGTTGTGGATAATGTACGGACCGTCCCGCCTCCTCCCCAAGGGGACACAGGTCATGATAACAAAAAAAAACGACCTGTGCAATGCTTTTTCACAAAGTTATCCACAGTTTCGGAAAAAAGCGACACTTTGAACGCTTTTGGGATTTTGGCCTCGGGATTTCATTCAAATTGACGAGTGCCCCCTTTCCGCGCCAAAAGAAGGATGTAAAAACTTCCGATGCGGCTTGACAGAAAAGAGCGGAAGGTCTTATAATACAATAGCTGTTTTGTAGGCAGTGTTTTCATTCTACGGATAAGGGGTGTGAGACAAAATGTGGATGACGTTCCAGCCCAAGAAGCGTCAGCGCGCCAAGGTGCACGGCTTCCGTGCCCGCATGAAGACCAAGAACGGCCGCAAGGTGCTTGCCCGCCGCAGAGCCAGAGGCCGCAAGGTCCTCTCCGCCTAAAGCCTTCGGGCAGAGGACACAGGGCCGCGTTTTGGGAGAAAAGGCGCGCGTATACCCGCGCCTTTGCCCCCGGCGGCCGCTTTCTCCATTGAAACGGATTTATTCGCTCAAGGAAAACAGCGCGTTCCAGTTCGTCTACCGCCGCGGCAAGTCGCAGGCCAACCGCGAGCTGGTTTTGCTGTTTGTGCGGCAGGGCAAGCTGCGCATCGGCTTTTCCGTGAGCAAGAAATTGGGCGGCGCCGTGCAGCGCAACCACATCAAGCGCCTGCTGCGCGAGAGCATCCGCCCCAGGATCCCGCAGATGAAGTGCGGCTACTATGTATGGATCGCGCGCTCCGGCGCGGTGGGAGCGGACTTTCACCGCATCGAGCGCAGCGTGGACAATCTCCTTACGCGCCAGCGCCTGTACAAGGCGCCGCCCGCCGCAAAGGACGGCGAAAAGGCATGAAGACGCTTCTCATCGCCTGCATCCGCTTTTACCGGCGCTTCCTTTCGCCTCTCTTTCCGCCCTGCTGCCGCTTTTACCCGACCTGCTCGGCCTACGCGCTGGAAGCGATCGGAAAGTACGGCGCGCGCAAGGGCGGCTGGCTGGCGCTCAAGCGCATCTGCCGCTGCCACCCGTTCAACGACGGGGGCTATGATCCCGTGCCCTGAAGGGAACGGGAGGGCGTTTTTTCGCACTACTACCCGCATGGGAGGACAAAAGAACCGTGAGTTTTATCATCACGCCGCTGCGCTTTGTCGTGGACCTGCTCTACAGCTGGGTCGGCTCCTACGGCGTCGCAATCATACTCTTTACGCTCGCCGTAAAGCTCATCCTGCTGCCGCTGGACATCAAACAGCGCCATTCCATGCGCAAGATGCAGGACATCCAGCCCAAGATCGACGAGATCAACAAAAAGTACGAGAAAGACCCGGAAAAGCGCTCCGCCAAGACCATGGAGCTCTACAAGAAGGAAAAGGTCAATCCCATGGGCGGCTGTCTGCCCATGCTCATCCAGCTCCCCATACTCTACGCCATGTTCGCCGTCATGCGCCACATCGCCGGCGAGCAGGCCGTGCTCATGGTGCAGCAGGTGACGCAGGGCCTGCCCTTTGAGCCGGAGAGCTTCCTCTGGATCCAGAATATCTGGCAGCCGGACAACATCATGGCAAACGTCATCCCCACCTTCAGCGAGGTGGCGGTGAATTTAAGCGCCGTCAGCGGCAACGAGCTTCTGAGCACCGAGATACTCGACGTCATCCGCGCCAACTACGACATCGTCATGCGCCCGGTGCTGGAGCAGTACAACGTCGGCGTTGCCAACGGCTGGGCCATACTGCCCCTCCTTGCCGGCGCCTCCCAGTACTTTACCACCTGGCTCATGAACGGCAAGCAGACCGCCGCCCAGCGCAACAACCCGCAGATGCAGAACCAGAAGATGATGAACTACATCTTCCCGCTCATCTCCGTGTTCTTCTGCTGGCAGTACAACGGCGCGTTCGCGCTCTACTGGGTGACGAGCAATCTCTATTCGATATTGACGTACGCGGGCTTCAACCTCTACGCCGACTACAAGGCCAAGAAGAAGGCGCTTGAGGCGGAGTGAGTGTTCCCCCTGCGAACGTTTCCCCCACCGCACCGCGAGAGGAGGTCCTTTTCCCCATGACGACGCTGGAGCAAACCGGAAAGACCTATGAGGAGGCCCTGATGGCTGGACTTGCCGCGATGGGCCTGCCCTCGGACAAGGTGGATGTCGAGGTGCTGGAGGAGGGTTCCCGCGGCTTCCTCGGCCTGGGCGCCCGGCCCTACCGCCTGCGCCTGGTGAAGAAGGACACCCCCGCCATACGCGCCGAGGAGTTCCTCAAGAACGTCACCGAGCGCATGGGCCTGGACGTGGCGCTCGACATCCGGGAGGACGAGGAGGCGCTGCGCATCGAGATGCAGGGCGACGACCAGGGGATACTGATCGGCCACCGCGGAGAGACGCTGGATGCGCTGCAGTACCTGACCTCGCTCCTGGTCAACAAGGGCGGCAAGGAGTACCGCCGCGTGACGCTGGACACCGAAGGCTACCGCGCCAAGCGCGAGCAGACGCTGATCCACCTGGCCCAGCGCATGGCCGCCAAGGTGCAGCGCAGCGGCCGCCGCATGGTGCTCGAGCCCATGAACCCCTACGAGCGGCGCATACTGCACAGCGCGCTGCAGGACAACCCCTACGTCACCACCCATTCCGAGGGGGACGAGCCCAACCGCCGCGTGGTCATCACGCTGAAGAAGGCGGAGAAGACGAACGCGTAAAGCGTAAGGTACTTGGAAGCGGCGCCGAAAGTGCTTCGGCCGCCGCTTTTTTTAAAGGTTCTGGAAGAAAGAGGAGCGTACAAAATGGAGGATACCATCGCGTCCATCGCCACGGCCACGGGCCTGGGCGGCATCGCCGTCATCCGCATCTCCGGCAAGGGGGCAAGGGACGTTTTGTCGCGCGTCTTCCGGCCGCGCCGCACATCCTGTCGTCTGGTGCCGCGGCGCCTCACCTACGGCGAGGTCTATGACGGGGAGGAGCGGCTGGACGAGTGCATGGCCGTCTTCCTGCCCGCGCCGCACACCTACACCACGGAGGACGTGGCGGAGATCCAGTGCCACGGCGGCTCGGTGACGGCGCAGAGCGTGCTGCGGGCGGCGCTGCGCGCCGGGGCGCGGCTGGCGGAGCCGGGAGAGTTCACCAAGCGCGCCTTCCTCGGCGGGCGCATAGACCTTGCGCAGGCCGAGAGCGTGATGGACCTCATCTCCGCCCGCACCGAGCGCGCCGCCAAGGCCAGCCTGCGCCAGATGGACGGCTACCTCTCGCGCCGCGTGCAGGCGCTGCAGGACAAGCTGCTGGACACCGTCGCCTACATCGAGGCCACGCTGGACTACCCGGACGAGGACATCGAGCCGCTCACTGCCCGCCGCGCCATAGAGGAGGCGGAGGGCGTGCGCGATGCGCTTGCTGAGGCGCTGCGCAACGCCCGCGCCGGGCAGATGCTGCAAAACGGCGTGCGCATCGTGCTCATCGGCAGCCCCAACACCGGCAAGTCCTCGCTGCTCAACGCCCTCCTGCGCGAGCAGCGCGCCATCGTCACCGACATCGCCGGCACGACGCGCGACGTGCTGCGCGAGGATCTCGACCTCTTCGGCCTGCCGGTGCGGCTGTCCGACACCGCCGGGCTGCGGGAGACGGAGGACGCAGTGGAGCGCATCGGCGTGGACCGGGCGCGGGCGGAGATGCGCGGCGCGGACGTGGTGCTGCTGGTGCTGGACGGCGCGCGGCAGCTCACCGAGGAGGAGCGCGCGCTTCTGCGGGAGACGGAAGCGCCGCTGGTCGTGGCGCTCAACAAGGCGGACCTGCCGCCGCAGACGGACGAGGCACAGGCGCGGGCCGTCCTGCCCGCGGGCGCGCGCCTTTTGCGCACCTCCGCCCGCACGGGGGAGGGGGTGGAGGCGCTGCGGCGGGCGCTGTATGAGACGGCGCTGCGCGGCGCGGCGCCGGAGGAGGCGTATCTCACCTCGGAAAGGCACGTGCAGGCCGTGCGGGAGGCGCTTGCGGCGCTGGAGAGCGCCTTGCAGGCGCTGCGGACGCTGACGCTGGACTGCGCCGCGCTGGACCTGCGCGCCGCCTGGGAGGCGTTGGGCGCCATCACAGGGGCCACGGCCACGGAGGATGTCATCGACCGCATATTTGCCAGGTTCTGCCTGGGCAAGTGAGGAGTATCCGGAGAAGGGAAGGAAGCGCGAGACCTATGTCGTTTGTATTGGAAAGCTATGACGTTGTGGTGGTGGGCGCCGGGCACGCCGGGTGCGAGGCGGCGCTGGCCTGCGCGCGCATGGGCTGCCGCACGCTGCTGCTGACGCTGAACATCGACGGCGTGGCGCTCATGCCCTGCAACCCGTCCATCGGCGGCACGGCCAAGGGCCATTTGGTGCGCGAGATCGACGCTCTGGGCGGGGAGATGGGCCGCGCCATCGACGACACCTTCCTGCAGTCCCGCATGCTCAACACCGGCAAGGGCCCGGCGGTGCACTCGCTGCGGGCGCAGGCGGACAAGAAGCAGTACCAAAGGCGCATGCTCTTCGCCCTGCAGCACCAGGAGAACCTGACGCTGCGCCAGGGCGAGGTGGAGAAAATCGAGACGCGCGGCGGCTGCGTCTGCGGCGTGCGCACTACCACCGGCGCGCTCTACCCCTGCAGGGCGGCCGTCGTGGCCACGGGCGTGTACTTAAAGAGCCGCGTCATCGTCGGGGAGACGCGTGCCGACGCCGGGCCCTCCGGTCTTGGCAACGCCAAGGCGCTCTCCGGGGCGCTGGAGGACCTGGGCTTTGCGCTGCGGCGGTTTAAGACCGGCACGCCGGCGCGCGTGGACTGCCGCACGGTGGACTTCTCCAAGTTCGAGGAGCAGCCGGGCGACGCGCGCATCGTGCCCTTCTCCTTCCTCAACGACCATCTGGAGAAGGAGCAGGTCTCCTGCTACCTTGGCTACACCACGCCCGAGACCCACCGCATCATCCGCGAGAACCTGCACCGCGCGCCGCTCTTTTCCGGCCAGATCCACGGCGTCGGCCCGCGCTACTGCCCCTCCATCGAGGACAAGGTGGTGCGCTTTGCCGATCGGGAGCGCCACCCGCTCTTCCTCGAGCCCGAGGGCCTGGA
>CALWKN010000051.1 GCA_944381265.1 uncultured Clostridia bacterium | reverse complement strand
AGTGGCTGTCGCCGCAGGCGAAACCGTCTTGAGAGAAGCCTACCTTTAGAGCGCACTTTGGGGGAGCGCGAGGGGGCGAAGCCCCCTCGCCCCCCGGTCCACACAGAGCACGAAGCTATGCTTCGTGCTCTGTGTGGGGCTGTCGGCGGAGCCGAATCGCCGGTTTAGAGGTCCTCGGCCTCGCGCAGCCAGAGGGCGGCGGCGGCGTCGGAGGGCATGCGCCAGTCCCCGCGCGGGGAGAGCGCGACAGAGCCGACCTTGGGCCCGTCCGGCAGGCAGGAGCGCTTGAACTGCTGGGAGAAGAAGCGGCGCAGGAACACGCGCAGCCACTTCTTGATCTCCTCGTCCGCGTAGCGGCCCTGCATGGCGGCGCGGCAGAGGCGGTAGATCTTGCGCGGGGAGAAGCCGAAGCGCAGCAGGTAGTAGAGGAAGAAGTCGTGCAGCTCGTAGGGGCCGACGATGTCCTCGGTCTTCTGCGAGATCTCGCCCTCAGCGGGGGGCAGCAGCTCGGGGCTGACCGGCGTGCCCAGCACGTCCAGCAGCACCGCGCGCAGCGGCTCCGGGCTGCGCGCGGCCTCAAAGGCGGTCAGGTGCCGCACCAGCGTCTTTGGGATGGAGCAGTTGACCGCGTACATGCTCATGTGGTCGCCGTTGTAGGTGGCCCAGCCCAGCGCCAGCTCCGACAGGTCGCCCGTGCCCACCACCAGCGCGCCGATCTTGTTGGCGATGTCCATCAGCACCTGCGTGCGCTCGCGCGCCTGGCTGTTTTCGTAGGTGACGTCGTGGTCGTCCATGCTCTGGCCGATGTCGGCAAAGTGCTGCTCCACGGCCTTGGATATGGGCACGGTGCGCAGCTCCACGTTGTAGGCCTCGGCCAGCTTTTCGGCGTTGCCGCGCGTGCGGGAGGTGGTGCCAAAGCCCGGCATCGTCACGGCCAGTATCCCTTCGCGCGGCAGGCCCAGGTCGTCAAAGGCGTGCGCGGTGACGATGAGCGCCAGCGTCGAGTCCAGCCCGCCGGACAGGCCCACCACCGCGCGCCGGATGCCCGTGTGCTTTAGGCGCGTGGCCAGGCCTCCCGCCTGCAGCGCCAGGATCTCCTCGCAGCGCTCGGCCAGGTGCTTGTCGTCCCGCGGCACAAAGGGCGTGGGCGAGATCTCCCGCATAAGCGCAAGCTCCTTGAGCGGCAAGGAGAAGGGCACGCGCGGCAGCGCCGGGCCGGGGACGAACGTGTTGGCGCGGCGGCGGTCCGCCTGCAGGCGCATGACGTCCACGTCCGCGACCGCCATCTCGTTCCGGAAGCGCTTCGTCTCGCACAGGATCGCGCCGTTCTCCGCGATCAGGTCGTGGCCGACGAAGACCAGGTCCTGCGTGGACTCGCCGCGCCCGGCGTCGGCATAGGCGTAGGCGCACAGCAGCCGCCCGCTCTGCCCCTCCACCAGGCTGCGGCGGTAGGCCGCCTTGCCGATGGTCTCGTCGCTGGCCGAGAGGTTGAGCAGCACCGTCGCGCCGGAGAGGGCCAGCGCCTCCGAGGGCGGCGCCGGCACCCAGAGATCCTCGCAGATCTCCACACCCACCACGAGGTCCGGCACCTCCCGGCAGGCAAAGAGCTGGTGCGCGCAAAGGCGCGTCCTCTGCCCGCACAGCTCGATCTCCTCGTCCACCGCCCCGCCGGGGGCAAAGTGGCGCAGCTCGTAGAACTCGCCGTAGTTGGGGATGTGCGTCTTGGGCACAAGGCCCAGCAGTTTCCCGGCGCACAGCACCGCCGCGCAGTTGTAGAGCGACGCGCCGCAGCGCACCGGCAGGCCCACCGCCAGCATCAGGTCGAGGTCCTTCGTGCCGGCGAGCACCGCGCCCAGCGCCTCCTCCGCCCCGCGCAGCAGCGCGTCCTGCAAAAAGAGATCGCCGCAGGTGTAGCCCGTGAGCCCGAGCTCCGGGAACACCGCAACGCTCACTCCCGCTTCCGCCGCCGCCCGCGCCTTTTCCACCGTCTTTCGCGCGTTGCCCGCCGCGTCCGCCACGCGCATGTCGGGCGTTATCGCCGCGATGCGCACAAATCCGTCCTTCATCTGGAAAACCCCTTTACCCATGGATTTTTCTCGCCTTTGATGGTAGACCATGCCGCGCCGAAAGTCAAGCCCCCTGCCCTTGACACATAGGATGAAACGGCGTTTCGCATCGCGGACCACGGGGAAATTTCGCCGCGGCGACGGCTTGCCATACGGGGAAAGATGCGATACTATTGTAAGTAGAAAAGAGCGGATGGGGGAGCCCGTCCCGAAATAGAAAGATGAAGGGAGATTCGTTTTATGGACATGAACAAGAAGATCGAGGCCCTGGGCATCGTGCCCGTGGTGGTGCTCAACGACGCGGACGACGCGGTGCCGCTGTGCAAGGCGCTGGCCGACGGCGGCCTGCCGGTGGCGGAGATCACCTTCCGCACGGCGGCGGCGGAGGAGTCCATCCGCCGCGTCTCCAAGGAACTGCCCGAGGTGCTGGTGGGCGCCGGCACGGTGCTGTCCATCGAGCAAGTGGACCGCGCTATCGCCGCGGGCGCGAAGTTCATCGTCTCCCCGGGCTTCAACCCGGAGGTCGTGGGCTACTGTGTGGAGAAGGGCTACCCGATCTTCCCCGGCTGCCCGACCACCAGCGACATCGAGAAGGCGATGAGCTACGGCCTGAAGGTCGTCAAGTTCTTCCCGGCCGAGGCCATGGGCGGCCTGAAGGTCATCAAGGCGGTGGCCGCGCCCTACGGCGCCATGCGCTTTATGCCCACCGGCGGCGTGAACGAGAAGAACCTGCTGGACTACTTGGCCTTTGACAAGGTCATCGCCTGCGGCGGCTCCTGGATGGTGGACAAGCAGGCCATCGCGGAGAAGAACTTCGCCAAGATCACCGAGATCACCCGCTCCGCGGTGCAGAAGATGCTGGGCTTCGAGCTGATGCACGTGGGCGTCAACTGCGCGGACGCCGACGAGGCCATGAAGGTGGCCAAGCGCTTCAGCGCCATCTTCGGCTGGGCGGTCAAGGACGGCAACTCCTCCACCTTCTCCGGCACGGCGGTGGAGTGCATGAAGAAGCCGTACCTGGGCAAGAACGGCCACATCGCCATCGGCACCACGAGCGTGCTGCGCGCCAAGGCCTACCTGGAGAGCATGGGCTTCGAGTTTGACGAGTCCACCGCCAAGTACAAGGGCGAGAAGCTCAACGCCATCTACCTCAAGGAGGAGATCGGTGGCTTCGCCATCCACCTGGTGAACAAGTAATCAAGCGGCTAAAGCGACATTTCGGCCCCCTGCGCGAGGGTTTCGCGCGGGGGGCTCTTTTCTTTTCCGGCGATGTATCGTATACTGGAAGCCGTAAAGGAGGTGGGAACGTGCTCTGGGATATACTGAGCTTTCCCTTTAAGCTGGTCGGCTCCGTGGTGGGCTGGCTGCTGTCGCTGACCGGGCATTTGCTGGGGTTCCTGCTGGGACTCGTGCTGCTGGCGGTGGGGGTCCTCTTGTGCCTGACGCTGATCGGGCTGATCGTCGGTCTGCCGCTGGCGATCGTCGGCCTGTGCCTGATGGTGAAGAGCTTTTTCTAGGCGAAAGAAGGAGGGAGAGGGACGTGGACTACCGCTTTGCGCCGGAGCGCGACTATGCCGACTTCGCCCCCGGGCGCGCACTGCGCGGCGGCAAGGGGCGGCCCAACTTTCCCGTGCGCCTGGCGCTGGAGCTGTACGGGCGCGGCGCGGCGGCGCTGGGGACGGAGGAGGTGCGGCTCTGGGACCCGCTGTGCGGCACGGGCTCGCTGCTGCTCACCGCGGCGCTGTTGGGCGAGCCGGCGCCGCGCTGCGTCTTTGGCTCGGACGCGGACGCGGGCGCGGCGGCGCTGGCGGAGGAGAACCTGGCGCTGCTGCGGCCGGAGGGCTGCGCCCGTCGCCGGGCGGCGCAGGAGAGAGCGAGGAAACCAGGCGCGGTTTAACGATTATTACCAACGAAGCAAGCCGCCTGGCGCGCATGGTAGAGGAACTTTTGGATTTTTCCCGGATGGAGAGCGGCCATCTTACCATGCGAATGGAACGGATTGATCTGACGCCGGATATTGAAGACGTCGTATTCATGTATATGGATGCGGTTCGGCGGGAAGGAATTGTTTTGGAATATGACGAGGCGGACGAGCTTCCGGAAATCATAGGCGACCGCAATCGTTTGCGTCAGGTTTTCCTGAACCTGCTGGATAACGCTATTAAGCATGGCGGAGAAGGCAAACGGGTCCGCGTAGAAGCCTACGCGGAAGCACAGACACTTGTCATCAGCGTCCGGGACTTTGGCGCGGGAATCCCACCGGACGAACTGGCGCACGTCAAGGAGCGCTTCTATAAGGGCAGTTCCAAAGCACGAGGTTCCGGAATCGGTTTGGCGATTGCCGACGAAATCATGAAGCTGCACGGCGGACGGCTCGATATTCAAAGCGTTGTGGGACAGGGAACTGTTGCCACCATGACGCTGCCCGCCATCATTGGAGATCCGGACACAGAAATGCTGTAACCATCCCCTCGCGCAATCAATCGATCCGTCACAAAAGCCTCCCTGAATGCTATACTGTGTTCGGGGAGGTGTTTTCGTGGGGGTATTATCCAAGTTCTTTTTAAAAGCCTCCGATGGCGAACGCGCGGAAGCGGTTGTTCGTCTTGCGCCCGACAACCGTAGTATCATAACCGGACGCGTTCTGGACAGCGACGGAAAACCAGTGGGTGATGCTTGCGTGTTGTTATACGATACCATGGGGAAACAGGAATTTGAATCCTATGCACTAATCGACTCCATGTTTACAGATAGCGACGGCGCCTTTGTCTTAGGCCCGGTTTCCGGCGGGACGCTTTACGCCGTATACGTCTATCACCGTGGCATTCGTACGCGTCAACTGGAATTGAAAGGCTAATCAAAACATAACCAGTTACAAACGCCGGGGAGTGCATTCTCCGGCGTTTTTCTAACTTGTCTTAATCAACGCTTTGTTAAGCTTCCTTTGGTTACATGGCATCCCAGTATAAAGACAAAAGAGACGCCGGCGGAAAACCGGCGTCTCTTTTGTGTAGATTCGGTAAACGGGGGCGTTTACCAAGCCCGAAGATCATTTGGAACATCCAGCGGAGCCTCAAGCTTTTGTGCCTTTAGCATACTAGAATTTTGTCGATTTTGCAAGCTTTTTGGCTAAAAACCCGGCGCAAAGAATCTTTGCGTCGGGTTTTTAGGGTAAAATATGGGATGCAAAGAATTGTGTCGTGACAAATTGGTAAAAAATATAGTATAATCTTCTTGCAATTAATATTCAATTTTTTTCCATTGTAATATGCAGGGAGGTGTCACGATGAAAACCATTGCCGAAAACATCACCAAGTTCCGAAAGAGCGCGAACCTTTCCCTGCAAGATCTTGCAGATCGAATCACCGTGACACAAAAAGCAGTAGACAGCTGGGAACACGATGAATCACAACCTGATTTGGATACGCTCATCCTGATTGCAACTGCTCTGGGGGTGGACGTCACAGATTTAATTTACGACAGATTTGATCTGCAGGAGCACAAAACAATAAAACCGGTCCGGATAAAAACGGCGATTATTCTAATTATCCCGTTTATTCTGGATCTTGCTGTTGTTCTTAGCTCATCTTTTTTTGAAGGCAAAGGGCAACTCCTTATTCCCGCATGGTTCTTGCATACTATACTCCTCCCTATTGCATATCTCCTCGGGATAGCTGCACTTGCATCTATTGGGACAATATGGT
>CALWKN010000050.1 GCA_944381265.1 uncultured Clostridia bacterium | reverse complement strand
GTGCGCTCGTGCGTCTGCTGGTAGACGCCGCGCATCTGCTCGGCGGCCTGGCGGTACTCCATATTGCCCGGCTCCATGTTGGCGGCGGTCTGGAAGGCCTGCTGCGCGCGCGAGTACATCCCCTGGCGCATGCTCACCAGGCCGTAGAGGTAGTACCACTCCGCCGTGCGGTTCTGTATGCGCTCCAGCGCGCTTGCCGCCTGCAGGATCAGACCGCGCGCGATCATCTCGCGTATGTCCTGAAACTGCTCGGAGGAGGCGTAGCCGCCCGACCCCTGCCCGCGCCCGTACCCCCCGTAGGAGGAGCCCCCATAGGAGGAACCGCCGTAGCCGTAGGAGGAGGAAGGCCCGCCGCCGGAGCGCAGGCGCTTGATCTCGTCGTAGGCGGCGTTGATCTGCTTGACCTTCTCGCTGACGCGGTCCTGCACCTCCTTGGGCGCGGTGGCGTAGCGGTCGGGGTGGTACTTCTTGACCAGATTGCGGTAGGCGGTCTTGATCTCGTCGTCCGTGGCGCTCGGGGAGACGCCCAGCACCTTATAGGGATCCATCGTCCAGCCTCCTTCCCTCGGCCACGGCGTCCATGACGCGCGGCATGCCCTCGCGCAGCACGTTCTCCGCCAGGGGCCGCGTCTTATCGCTGTCCACCAGGTCGTACATCAATTCCGCCTGCTCAAGGCAGGCCGTGAGCAGCGGCAGCGCCCAGTCGCAGGCCGCCCTGCGCGTGTAGCCCGCAAGGCGCCAGACGTTGTAGGCGCCTTTTTTCTCGTCCCTGTCGTAGTCGTCCAGCGCGTCCAGCCAGTAGATCCACTTGCCCAGGTTCCAGCCGAGGTAGCGCAAGGGCGTCTGCGCCTCCTCGGGCATGCCGCAGGCAAACAGCGCGCCGAGGAAATCGGCAAAGGGCCCGGCCGCCTCGTCCGGGTCGGCGCAGCGCGCGTTTTCCAGCGCTCTTTGCGCGCGCAGCATTTCGTCCAGGGAGGAAGAGAGCTCCGGGTAGAGCTGCCGCACGCGCCCTTCCGCCGGGCGCAGCACAAGGCCCAGCGCCGCGGCGCCCCTGTGCCCGTCCTGGCGGTCGTCGCGCAGCTTGCCGCAGGAGAGCAGGACGTGCGCGTCGGCGCAGAAGTTTACGCTTGTGCCCTGCATCATGGCAAGGCGCGTGCCCTTGAACGGGCAGCGGCGCGTTTCCGGGCGCGCGTCGTCCAGCACGCCGTCGCGCACCAGGGCCAGGAACGCAAGGTCGTATCGCAAGAGCGCCCGGCACAAGGGGCCGGATCTCTGCCCCAGCGCCCGGCACAGCCCGCAGTAGTAGGCGCGGAAGCGCGCCTCGTCCTTGACCTTGAGCTCCGGCCGGCACGGCCGCACATAGCCAAACAACGCTTTCTTCTCTCCCTTCGGTGCAGGATCCCGGCCCTCTTGGCCGTATACGGAAAAAACGATGAGGAGGACCCCGTCGTTTTTTCTTCAGTATAGTGCGTTTGGGTTAAAGTTTGTAGGGGGCAAGTCCTAACTTTTTGTGAACTTTGCGCAGCGTCTTTTCCGCCAGCACGGCGGCGCGCTCGGCGCCGGAGCGCAGCACGCCCTCCAGGTACGCCTTGTCGGCGAGCACCTGGTCGTACTTTTCCCGCACGGGGGTCAAGGCGGCGATGACGGCGTCGGCGGTCTCGTCCTTGAGCGCGCCGTAGCCCTTGCCGGCAAAGCGCGTGACCAGCGCCTCCTTGTCCTCGCCGCCCATGGCGGAGAGTATGTCAAGGAGATTGGTCACGCCCGGCTTGCTCTCGCGGTCGTAGCGCACCTCGCCCTCGGAGTCGGTGACCGCGCGGCGCAGCTTGCGGCGGATGTCCTCGGGCTTGTCGAGTATGGCGATGTAGCTTGCGGGCTCGTCGGACTTGGACATCTTGCGCGTGGGGTCCGTAAGGGACATCACGCGCGTGCCCGTCTTGCCAAAGTAGGCGTCCGGCACCACGAACAGCTCGCCGTAGACGTTGTTCATGCGGATGGCGATGTCGCGGGCGATCTCCAGGTGCTGCTTCTGGTCCGCGCCGATGGGCACAAGGTCGGTCTGGTAGAGCAGTATGTCCGCCGCCATGAGCACGGGGTAGGTCAGCAGCCCGGCGTTGATGTTGTCGGCGTGGCGCTGGCTCTTGTCCTTGAACTGGGTCATGCGCTGCAGCTCGCCCACATAGGTGAAGCAGCTGAGGATCCAGGACAGCTCGCTGTGCGCGGGGACGTGGCTCTGGCAGAAGAGTATGTTCTTCTCCGGGTCCAGGCCGCAGGCGATGAAGACCGCCATGGTCTCCAGGCAGCGGCGGCGCAGTGTGGGCGGGTCCTGGCGCACGGTGAGCGCGTGCAGGTCCATCACCGGGTAGATGCAGTCGTACTCGCCGCTGTTTTGCAGGGCGACGAAGTTGCGCAGCGCGCCGATGTAATTGCCCAGCGTCAGGATCCCCGAGGGCTGCACGCCGCTGAAGATCCGCTTCTTCTTGGCAGGAATGTCCGTCATGTTTCCGTTTCCCTCCTACGCTTCCTGGTAAAAGCGATGCTTCCTTCATGATAGCACTTGCGGCGGCGTCCGTCAAATCTTTCTCCCCCCAGGCGCGGGAAAATGTGCTATACTAGTGGGGAAAAGGAGGGAGACACATGCAGGAGGAACTCGATCTTACGCAGGTGTACCAGGAGGCGCTGCGCGCCATGACGGAGGTCTGCGAGCGAAGCGGCATAGAGAAGGGGGACATCGTGGTGGTGGGCTGTTCCACCTCGGAGATCCAGGGGGCGCGCATCGGCACGGCGGGGACGCTGGAGGTGGCGCGCGCGGCGCTGCGGGGGCTGATGGAGCCGGTGCAAAGCCGCGGGGCGCACCTCGCGGTGCAGTGCTGCGAGCACCTGAACCGCGCCCTGGTGCTGCCGCGGCAGGCGCTGCGCGAGCAGCGGCTCACCGAGGTCTGCGCCGAGCCCTGGGAGCACGCCGGGGGGTCGCTGGCCACGGCCTACTACCGCGCGCTGGAGGAGCCGGCGCTGGCGGAGACGATCCAGGCCAAGGCGGGGCTGGACATAGGCGATACGCTGATCGGCATGCACTTACAGCGCGTGGCGGTGCCGCTGCGCCTGGCGCAAAAGACGATCGGCTGTGCGCATCTGTGCGCGGCGATGACGCGCCCGGCGCTGATCGGCGGCGAGCGCGCGCGCTACCCGCAGAAGATCCGCTAAAGGGGAGGGGCCCGGCGCGCCGCGCACTGTTTGGCAGCGACGGGCCCCACCCGCCCGCCCCCCGGCGGTCTCTTCCTAAGGGAGCGTCGGCAGGGGCGTGCGCCGGGACATGGAAAGCGGCAGGCCCTCCCGGTCCTCGCATGCGTCTTCGTGCCGACGCGAAGCGGCGGTACGAAGACGCATGCGGGTACGAATTCGAGAAAATGCAAGTTTGCATTTTCTCGGGTGACATCCGCCCCCTGCGCCCTTTCGTCCCGTTCCGCCTGCGGCGGCCCGGGGCGAAGGGGCGCGGCCGGGGGCGGATACCGGAAGCGATTCCTTCGGAATCGCTCCTCGCGGCGTACACGCCGCCGCTGCGGATGGAACATGAAGGGGCTGCGGCCCCTTCAAACATCCCCGGAGAAGCGCCCTTTGCTTTGGCAACGTTCGCCCGCAGGGCAACGCCCACCCCTGACCGGGCGCGGAGTTGAGGGACACCGGGGTGGGGCGTCCCCCCGGGGAGGTGTGCACGCGGTTTGTTAAGTTTTTCCCGGGCCCTTGACAAGAGGCGGCGGGGTTTGCTATGCTAACACTAACTTCATAGCGCGGCTGTGATGAGAAGGAGTACCCGGTCATCCAAAGCAAAGAGAGGGGCGGACGGTGGAAGCGCCCCGTGCGGAGACCGGCGGAAGTAGTCTCGGAGCCTCCCGCTGAAACCCCGCCCGCAAAGGGGGCGGAGCGAGTAGGCGGCGACGCGGTCCCCGGCGTTAACGGGGAGCGGCATCGGCGTCTGTTCGCCCGTGCCGGAAGAGAGCGCGTTTGCAGGAGGTTTCTCCTTTTGCAAAGGCGAATTTAGGTGGTACCGCGAAGGCCCTTCGTCCTAAAAAGACGAAAGGGCTTTATTTTTTTTCCCGGAAGGAAAGGAGAAGAACCCGCCATGCTGCTGAGCAAGCTGCTGACCCGCACGCACTTTGACTCGTATGCGGACTTTAAGAAGAACTATGAGCTGCACATTCCCGCGCACTTCAACTTCGCGCGCGACGTGGTAGACGCCTGGGCCGAGGAAGAGCCGGAGAAGCGCGCGCTGGTCTGGCTGAACGACCGCGGCGAGAGGCGCGTCTTCACATTCAAGGAGATCAGCGACCTCTCCAAGCAGGCGGCGCATTTCCTCAGCTCTCTGGGCCTGAAAAAGGGCGACCGGGTGCTGACGCTGCTCAAGCGCAACTGGCAGTACTGGGTGACGGCGGTGGCCTGCCACCGCATGGGCGTGGTCATCATCCCGGCCTCGGTGCAGCTGGCGACAAAGGACATCGTCTACCGCGTCAACGCCGCCGGCATCCGCGCCATCCTCGCCACCGACGACGCCTGGAGCCAGGCCCAGGTCGAGGCCGCGAAGCCCCAGTGCCCGGACCTGGAGTTCCTGCTGCTGGCCCGCGGCGGCAAGGAGGGCTGGATCGACTACGACGCCGGCATCGCCGCTTCCCCGGCGGAGTTTGCCATGCCGCCGATCGAGAACCGGGACCTGCTGGTGTGCTACTTTACCTCCGGCACCACCGGCATGCCCAAGCTCGTCGTGCACGACCAGACCTACCCGCTGGGGCACATCGTCACGGCCAAGTTCTGGCAGCGCGTGGAGGACGGCGGCCTGCACCTGACGGTGTCGGACAGCGGCTGGGCGAAGTTCGGCTGGGGCTGCATTTACGGGCAGTGGATCGCGGGCTCGGCGGTGCTGGGCTATGACATGGACAAGTTCAGCGCCCGGCACTTGATCGACGTCATCCGCACGGAGCGGCCCACCACGTTCTGCGTGCCGCCGACGATGTACCGCTTCATGATGAAGGAGGGCATCACGCGCGAGGACTTCCTCTCCGTGCGCTCCTGCGGCACGGCGGGCGAGGCGCTGGCGCCGGAGACCAGCCGCGAGTTCCAGCGCATCACCGGCCTTGTGATCCACGAGGGCTTCGGGCAGAGCGAGGGCACGGTGCTCATCGGCAACTTCCCCTGGTTCGACCCCTGCCCCGGCGCGCTGGGCAAGCCCTCGCCGCTGTACGACATCGCACTGGTGGACGAAAACGGCCAGGAGTGTCAGGTCGGCCAGGAGGGCGAGATCGTGATCCGCGGCCTGCGCGAGACGCTGCCGCCGGGGCTCACGCGCGGCTACTGGGTGGACGGCAAGGTGCAGCGCAACTACGACGACGTCTACCACACCGGCGACGTGGCCTGGGCGGACGAGAACGGCTTCTACTGGTACGTGGGCCGCAACGACGACGTGATCAAGTGCTCCGGCTACCGCATCGGGCCCTTTGAGATCGAGAGCGTGCTTCTGACGCATCCGGCCGTGCACGAGGTGGCCATCACCGCCGCGCCCGATCCGATCCGCGGCCAGGTGGTCTGCGCCTCCATCGTCCTGTCCGAAGGATACGAGGGCACGCCGGAGCTGACCAAGGAGCTGCAGACCTACGTCAAGCGCCTGACCGCGCCCTATAAGTACCCGCGCGTGGTGCGCTACGTGCAGGAGCTGCCCAAGACCGTCTCCGGCAAGATCTCCCGCGCCCGCATCCGCGCCGGGGAGGGCGGGCAGAACGCCTAAGCCCCTCCGCCGCGCTTCCCTTGGGGCGCTCTCTGGGGGGTGACGCCCCACCCCGGCATCCCTCGACTCCGTGGGGGAAGGGAGGGGATGCGGGCCGCCTAGCGGCGTCCCTTACCCCGCCCTTCCCCCACAGAGCCCCCGCATCCGCTCTTCCCCGCCTTGCGGCGGCTCGAGCGGATACGGAGGCCCTTGGGTTTATGCACAGAGGAAAGGCAGCGCACTCCACCGGTCCACAAAGAGCACGAAGCTTTGCTTCGTGCTCTGAGCGTGTCGACGTGCGTCGACACGCTTCGAAAAAATGCAAGTTTGCATTTTTTCGAGTGACATCTCCCTGCGCCCCGTGCCGCCTGCGGCGGCCCGGGGTTCCGGGCCTAGCAAGCCTGCGGCTTGTACGGCCCTCCAGGTCCGCTAACGCGGACCCTCCGGAAGCGTACACGCCGCCGCTGCGGATTAAAGATGAAGGGGCTGCCAAGGGTGAGCGAAGCGAACCTGGCGGCCGAGGACGTCGTGGACGCCCCACAGGGGCCCGAAGGGGCACCGCAGGCCGGAACCCTCGGGCGCGTTTACGCGCACGAGGGCGCAGTCAAAGGGTGAGCGAAGCGAACCTGGAGGCCGAGGACGCTCCCGTTAGGGAGCACCGCAGGCCGGAAC